>DATHOI010000001.1:0-9256 GCA_035485095.1 Polyangiaceae bacterium
CCCGCCAGCGGCGACGCAGCGTTCAGGAATGCGGGCGGCGTCGGCTGCTGCGGTGTCTCGAACGGTGAAAATGGCGACGGCGTTTTGAGGATGGGCGCGGGCGCAGGGAGTACGGGTGCCGACGGAGCCTTCGGTCGCTGCGCGGGCGGCTCGGGAATCACCGGTGACGACGGCGCGCGCGGCCGCTGAGCGGGCGGCTCGGCAATCACGGGTGACGATGGCGCGCGGGGTCGCTGCGCGGGCGGCTCGGGAATCACGGGTGACGAAGCGGCGCGCGGGCGCTGCCCCAAGGCCTCGAGCGGGCCTGGAGACGACGGCGCGCGTGGCCGCTGCGGGCCAGGCTCGAGAAGTGGCGCGGATGGCGCTTTGGCGCGTTGCGGTGCTGGCTCCGGAGGCGCCGGCTTTGGCGCTGGAGCAGGAGAAAGCAGCTCGGGAACCTGACCGAGCTCCTTCCACTCATCCATGCCTTCACGCCAAACCAGCGTCGTCTCGTTGATCGTGCCCGACGCCAGTTCCTTCTTGACCTGCGCCGCCGTGAGCTCGCGATCCTGCCCATCAGGAAAGTCGACGGCCCATAGGACCTCCGTCGCCGGTGTGGGGCTGGCCGCCGCAGGCTCCGCGGGACTTGCCGTCGGCGCCTTGGCTTCGGGTGTCTTCGTGGCCTCCGTTTTAGTGCTGCCCGCAGCCGCTGCGATTGGAGTCGCGCTTGCTGTCGGCGCCTTGGGAGTCGTCGCGGCCGTCGCTTGGGCGCGCGGCGCGGCGGCGACAGGTTGCGCTCGAGGCGCACTGGCAGCCGTCGGTTGGGCGCGCGGCGCGCCTACAGCGGCCGGTTGCGCCTTGGGCGAGCTGCCCGCGGCGAGGGGCTCCTTGGGTGCTGCGATGCCAAGCAGCGTCGGCGATCGCGGCGCGTGAGCCGCGGGTTGCGGCTTGGGTGCGGCTGCGGCTGCGGCGGCCGTTGCCTTGGGTGCGCTCGCGGTGGCGGCTGGCTGAGCCTTAGTCGCTGCGGCCGTCGCCCCCGGCTGGGCCTTGGGCGCAGTCGCTGCGGCGCCGACCGTCGCGGGTTGTGCCTTCGGCGGTTCGGCCTTCACTTCGACTTTTGGCGCTTCGACTTTTGGCGCTTCGACTTTTGGCGCCTCGACTTTTGGTATGTCTGCTTTCGGTGCTGCGACGGCAGGCGCCGCGGCCTTGGCCGGCGGAGGTTCCGGCTGAGCAACGCTCAGCGGTTCAGCGTCGTCGGTACTGGCGCTGCCGTGCGCGTCGTCGATGCGGATCCCCGCCTGGCATTGCTTGCATTTAATGGTGACAACGCGCCCCTTGACCTTGCGCTCGTAGACGTCATCCGCGATGGAGAAGGTCTTGCCGCAAGCCGTGCACGTGATGGGAAACGGCATCCGAAGATTAGGGTACACGGATCAGCTCGCTGTGCCCCAAATTTGCGGGACCCGAGGTTGAGTTCGAGCAAGCGGGGTGCAAACTTTCAGCGGCTCGCGAGCTGCGGGATATTTCGAGAGGGCCATTTCGGCTAGGCTGAACGGCGCATGACAGGATTTGCAGCAGGCCGAATCGTCGCCCGTCGCGACTGGGCGCCGGGCCTAACGACGCTCACCGTGGACGCAGCGATTGAGCCCCACACGCCGGGACAGTTCGTCAATCTCGGCCTGGAGCTCGGTGGTGAGCTCGTGCGCCGCTCCTATTCGATCGCGTCCGCGCCGGGCACGCCGCTCGAATTTTACCTCAAAGAGGTGCCGGGCGGAGCGCTGACGCCGGCACTGCTCCGACTTGCACCCGGCGCGCCCGTCTTGGTCGAGCACAAGCCCCAGGGTTTTTTCACGCTCGCCTACGTGCCGCCCTGTCGCGACATGTGGTTCGTCGCTACCGGGACAGGGCTCGGGCCGTTCATCGCGATGCTGCGTGGTCAGGAGGCCTGGCAGCGCTTCGAGCGGATTGTGTTGGTACACGGCGCTCGGCGCGTCGAGCATTTGTCATACTCAGACGAGCTGGCCGAACTCGCCGCGGCTCACCCGTCACGCTTCAAGCGAGTATCGGTGCTCAGCGGCGACACACACGGCGCCGCGTTGCCGGGTCGCGTCACGACGGTATTCGCGGACGGCAGTCTGGAAGCTCGCGCCGAGATGTCGCTCGACCCTGAGCGGTCGCACCTGATGCTGTGTGGCAATCCGGACATGATTGTCGAGCTCAGCGCGCTCTTGGCAACGCGCGGTTTGCGCAAGCACCGCGTGCGCACGCCGGGCCACATCAGCGCCGAAAAATACTGGTGAAGCGCCCGTTCAAGCGGGCTCGCGTCAAACTCCGTCACGACCGTAAACCGGAATCGCGGCGCCCGAAATGTCGCGAGCCGCGTCCGAAAGCAAAAACGTGACGACGCCGCTCAGCGATTCGATGCTCACCCATTTCGACGGATCGTGTTTGGGCATTGCGGCGCGGTTTGCCACTGTGTCGATTGTGCTCGGCAAGAGCGCGTTGACACGCACACCATCGTCGAGCACCTCGGCAGCCGCGGCTTGAACGAGCGCGACGAGCGCGGCCTTCGAGGCGGCGTAAGCCGCCGAGCGTGCGCCCTCCCAGGGTCGCGCTGCCGTGCGCGAACCGATCGCGACGACACTGCCCGATTTCGCTGCCACCATCCCAGGTAAGAGTGCCTGCAAAGTGATGCGCGCGGTCTCCAGATTCGCGTTCATCACGGTGCTCCAATCGGCATCCGCGCCCGGCTCGAACAGGCGCTTTCCACCCTTCCAAGTGCCGGCCACGAGCACGGCGCCTGCGATCTTGGACTCGGCGAGCGCGCTCGTCCACGCGTCGGGCGCGCTCACGTCGAAGGCTAGTACGCGACAGTTGGCGACGTCAGCGAACGCCCGCCGCGCGCGCTCTGCGTCGCGCTCGATCGCGATCACGCGCCGCCCGCTCAGCGCGAGCGCTCGCACTACACCGGACCCAAGCGCTCCACTGGCACCCGTGACTACGATTTCTCCGTCGCTCATCTCAGAACACCACGCCGAGGGAGAAGCGCGCCAAGAGATCGAAGGGATACAGGAAGCCGTTCAGATTCGCGACGCTGCCGTTGTTGTCCAGCTTGATCAAAAGTTCGTCCTTCGGGCAATCGTTGGTGACGCAGCGAGTTTGGCGATTCAGCTCATAACCGAGGCCGATCCCGCCTCCGATCATGAACGCGCCCCAGCGGCTGGCGTCGGCGAGCATTGCGAAGAACTCGCGGTCGGTGTGGCTCACCGAATCGATGGGGACGCCGTTGTCAGTCGAGTTGTAAGTGTACGAGTAATTGGTGAAGCCAGTGCGCAGCGCGTAGCCCCTGAACGGCTTGCCGTCGAACCAAAACGCCGCATCGACCCCGACGCCGGAAATGGCGCCGAGTCCGTTCGACGATTGTGTGAGCGTGCTCGAGTAAGAATCGTAGTTCAGCGTCGGCGGCGAGCTAGTGGTCACGAATACCGGCACGATCTCCACGCTCAGGAATTTGTAGACCTGAGTTTCGAGCTCGAGCCCAAGCCGCCCCTCGAGCAACCAATTGAACGGATCGATGCGCACCGAAAATTCCGGAATCTGAAAGCCTTCGTCCGGTCTTTGCGGTGGTGGTGGCGGGGGATAGCCGTAACCGTAGCCGGGCTGCGGCGGTGGCGCGGGCTCCTGCGGGTATTGTGCGGCGGCGGGCGGCGCGGGCGCTGGACTCTGCGTCGGATAGGCCGGCGTCGGATACGCGGGTGGCGCGGTGGCGGGCGCTGGCTGAGTGGCGGGTGCTGGTTGAGTGGCGGGCGCCGGTTGCGGGTCCGCCGCAGTCGGCGGAAAAGCTGCGCTCGCCGGAGCTTGCGCTCGCGCAACACTCATGAGGATGAATGTCACACCGGAGAAAGCCAAGACTTGCGTAAGAGGTCGCGCGAAGGCTGCCATGTTGCAAAGCATAGGGCAGCTCCGTGCCTCAGGCGAGCAAGCGCACGCGCGCAATGAAGGGTCGAGAAACGCTCGGTGAATCGCCGAGATCCAGCGCTGTGGCGGGATTGCGAGGACAAACGAGGCGCGCTAGGGTCAGCCCTCCCTTCTCGGGCGCTTTACGGTGAAGTGGAGACGCTCGCTGGCGTCCTTCGACGCGCAACACCTCCGGAGACTCGGTCAGCATGGCTTTACAGATTCAATTGGCTCCGGGCGACGCAACGAGCGCTGCGGCCGACGTGCTCATTGTCAGCGTTTGCCTGGGCGCGGTTGCGACGCATCCGGCCTTCGTTGCGGCTGACAAGGCATTTGGTGGCGCGCTCCTCGAGCACGTCAAGGCCGTCGAGTTCGAAGGCAAGCTCGATCAGGTGCTGGAGCTGCCTACTCTCGGCCGGCTGAAGGCCAAGAAGCTCGTGCTGCTCGGCGTGGGCAAGAAGGAGGAGCTGGACGCAGCGCGGCTGCGCGCGTCGCTCGCTGCGGCCGTGCGCAACAATTCGGGCGCCAACACGCGCACGTTGCATTTGGTCTTGCCGGAAGCAGAGTTCGAGCTGCGGAACGTGGGCGAAGCGATTGCACTCGGCGCGTACCGCTTCACGAAGTACTTTACGGGCGAGCGGCGTCCCAAGGCCGAGCTTGCCAAGGTCAGCGTTCATCTGGCTCGTGGGGCCGCCAGCGCGAGCGACAAGAGATCCCTCGATTTAGGCGTCGCTATCGCGGAAGCCGTTGCCATCACTCGCGACGCGGTGAACGAGCCGCCAAACGTTTTGACGCCAGAAGGGCTCGCGCAAGTCGCGCGCGGTATCGCTCGCAAGCACAAGCTGAAGATCAAGGTGCTGGACAAGAAGGGCATCCTCGCTGCCGGCATGAACCTGCACTACGCGGTAGGGCAGGGCAGTGAGAACGAACCGCGCTTCATTCACCTGAGCTACGTCCCGAAGAAGAAAAATAAGAAAATCGTGTTCGTCGGCAAGGGCATCACCTTCGATTCAGGTGGCCTGTGCATCAAACCCGCCGCCGGCATGGGCGAGATGAAGTCGGACATGGGAGGCGCCGGCGCGGTGCTCGGTTTGATTGCTGCCGTGGCCACGGTGAAGCCGGACGTGGAAGTGCACGCGATCGTCGCGGCCGCCGAGAACATGCCGGACGGTGCCGCGTATCGCCCCGCCGACGTGTTCACGTCTCTCGACGGCAAAACCGTCGAAATCGTCAACACGGACGCTGAGGGCCGCTTGGTGTTGGCAGATGCGCTCACTTACGCGACTCGCCTCAAGCCCGACATCATTATCGACGCCGCCACCCTCACGGGCGCGGCGCTCGTCGCGCTCGGCAAGACGTGCTCTGCATTCTATGCGACCGACGACGACGTCGCTCGGGCATTGGAGAGCGCAGCGCGTGAAGCCGGAGAATCGTTCTGGCGCATGCCGTTGCTCGAAGAGCTCGGGGAACAATTGAAGAGCGACGTGGCCGACTTGAAGCACACCGCTGATCGCTGGGGTGGCTCGATCAGCGCCGCGCTCTTCCTTCGCGAATTCGTCGGAAAATCAGCATGGATCCATTGCGACGTGGCAGGTCCAGTATTGGCTGATCGCGGCAAGGGCATGTACCCGAAGGGGGGCACGGGCCACCCCGTGCTCACTTTCTTGAGCTTCGTCGAGCACGCCGGACGCAAGACCAAGTGACGCAGTTGGGCGGCGTGGAGAGCAACGCGCGCCTGCCCTCGTCGCGTGCGCGCAGCCCCCTTCAGGCCCTTCGCGACCGCGCCAACACCGTCCTGCCCGGCGCGTACGCTTGGGTCACGACGGTCGCGCTGCCGTCTGTGCAACAGGCGGCGCCGTTGCTCGCCCGCGTGGCCGCGTTTGGTGCGCTGGTCGCACTCGTCGCGGCGCCACTCTTCATCGACGAGCGACCGCGTGTGGGTCGCGCGCTCGGCGTGTACGCGTTCATCGGCTTGTCGCTGCTTAGCTGGGTGGCGCTCGGCTCGGGACTATTGCAGAGCCGTGGCGACCCGCTGCTGTCCGCGCTGGGCGCGGTTGCGTTCATGCTCTATGCGCTCGGTTGGGGGTCGCTTCGTCGGCGTGGGCTGGTTCCTGAAGATGGCCCAAATGTGATTGCGGGGCCGCCGCTCCAGCCTCGCTCGCGGCCACCCGCGCTCGTGCCCGTGGTCTTCGGCGTGATCATCGCGAGCGCTCTCGTGCCCACGTTCCTCGCCTTTCGAGTGGCAGACATGGAGCGTGGCCTGTTCGCTCACGCGGTCGCGGTTTTGACTGCGATTCTCGTGATCAGTGTCGGGTCTCGCGCAGCGCTCAGCCTGGGGCAGCGCCGCACACTTCCGCCTTCGGCCGAACGCCTGAATGCCGCTGCCGTCCCGCTCGCCCTGCTAGCCTTGGCGTTTGGCTTGGGTTTTTTGTGGTTAGTCGTGCGTTGAGCGGCACGCTCAAGGTAAATTCTCCTTGGGTTCGAGGCCCCCTGGCCGGCCCGGTTCCGCACGATGAGCAAAGTGATCGACGCTCTCAGCATCCTCCTCGTCCTAGGCGCCGCCTTGGCGTTCTCGCTAGGTGTCGCGGCTCTGGGTGAGCATCACGACCTGGTGTCGATCTATTGGCTCGTGATCGGCGGGCTGGTGCTACGCGCTGCGGTGGAGCTATTGCGGCCGAGGTCGAGCTCGCGATGAGCCAATGCGCGCGGCTGCTGTGCGGCGTTCTCGTAGTGGTGGCGGCGTGTTCTTCAGGCACAGACCGTCGTTCGTCCCAGCGGCACGCGCGTCTACCCATCGGCGTCGTGGCACAGGTTGGGTCGGACGAAGTCGGGCTCGAGACCGTGCGGCGCATTTCCGCCGCGCAGGCGGTCTCACCAGATGAAGCACGTGATCGAGCGTTGACGGACGCCCTGTTCGCTGCCGGCGCTCGCGCGGCGTACGAAGGCCGCGCGCTCGTGCCAGTGCTCGAGCGCGCGGCCTGGTCACGCGCACTACTCGAGGGCCTGAAGAACGAGGCGCTCGCGCGCGGTCCGGCAAGCGACGCCGAGGTCGCTGAGCTGACCGCTGTCCGTTGGCGCGAGCTCGATCGTCCTGAATCGGTGCGCACCACCCACGCTGTCGCCCTGGTCGAGAAAGCCGCGGACGAAGCCGAAGCGCGTACGGTAGCCGAGCGCATCCACGAGGCAGTGAGCGGCGTCACGGACCCCGAGGAGTTCATGCGCTTGGCCAAGGCCGTACCGCACGAAGGCGTGCAAGTGCGCGCTGAGCGTTTGCCAGCCGTGACCGCCGACGGCCGTGTCTACGATCCGGATCGACCTGCCGCTGACTCCAGCGAGAGTTTCGACCTCGACTTTGCCAAGGCGGCGTACGCGCTCAAGCCTGGCCAGGTCAGTGAGCCAGTGAAGAGTCGCTTCGGCTACCACGTGGTCCTGTGCGAGGCGCGGTTTCCCGAGCAGCGCGTGCCGCTCGAGCAGCGCCGCCAACTCTTGCACGACGACGTCGTGAAGGGCCGGGCCGAGCGCGCCAAGCAGGATCTACTGAAGCGTCTGAGCGCACTACAGCCGATTGAAGTCGGGCGCGCGGCGGACGATCTGACGTCGCGAGTTCAGGTCGACGAATGAGAGCGCGTGGGCGCGTCGCGATCGATCGCGATCAGGAGGCATCGCCGTTCAGCGCTATCCTCTGGCGGCTGTGCGAAGGCTGCTCGGCGCACGCGGCAGCGTTGGTTGACAAGGAGGGCGAAACCGTTGACTACGCCGGCCGCATCTCGCCGTACGAGATTCGTGTCGCCGCCGCCGAGCTTCGCCTGGTGCTGGCATTCACGCGTACCGCAGAAGTCCCTGGCTTTTGCGATGTGAACGAGATCCGCATCCGCACGGGGCTTCGCAGCTATGCGATCGTGGGTTTGGGCGACGGCTACGCGATCGTGATCGAGCTCGTACGGCACTCATTGTCACTGTCTCGGCGGGCCCTTGCACAGGCCATGCGTGAGCTCGAATTCGAAGCGGGAATTGCCAGTGTGCTTCAGCCAGGAACCACGCGCTGGTCACGCGTTCGAGTGAAGTCGTCCAAGGACGACCCGCGACGCCCAGAAGCCGTTTGGCTCGATGGCTCCTGGCAACCGGTGACGGTTCTGGGGCGCTACCGCTCCGCGGACCTAGCGCGGCGTGAGCGTGGTTACCTTGCGCGTTTGCCGAACGGCGCGGAATTCTCCTTGGTGCGGGAGCCGCTCGGCTTCTGGTTCGTGGACGAGCTCGCCTAATCGCCGAACGAGTCGGTCCAGAACGGCGCCCGATGGTCGAAGCGCCGCGCGCGCAATTCGCCTGGCGCCCGGCGGAAACGCGCCGCGCGCGAAATCAGCGCGCTGAATCCCCGGCGGAAGGGCCGCGCGATTCGGAGATTCAGGCGTAGAACACTGCACAAAAGTCGAGTCTCCGGCGGCCGGAACCCCTGGAAATCCCTGAGAAACTTAGCCGTCGCGAAATAGCGACAAAAGAACTTGCCGAAGGGGGCGATGGAAGGCATACACCGCCTCCCGATTCGGCCACCCCCAAAGCGCGGCACTCCCCACGGAGAAGCGCTAAAAGGGACCTGCTTCGGGGGCCGCGAGAAAAAAGTTTCCAAAAGTCTTTGACAACGAAGACCAGAGAAACTAGATACCGCGACCCGCTCGGGAGGAAACGTCCTCCCCTCGGTCCTTGAAAACTGAGTCCTATTACCCGCGATGGAAATCGTCGTGGGTCCTCGTAATAAGTCACAAGGCTCGTCTCTCCGTTTCGGAGAGCAGCCGAGTGAGTATTCGAACAAGCGAGCAATATGGCGGCACTCGTCGGGTAACACCGCGATTGTCAGCCGAAAGATTCAAACTGGAGAGTTTGATCTTGGCTCAGAACGAACGTTAGCGGCGCGCCTAACACATGCAAGTCGCGCGAGAAAGGGCTTCGGCCCCAGTAAAGCGGCGCACGGGTGAGTAACACGTAGGTCATCTCCCCCTGAGTGGTGGATAACTCTCCGAAAGGAGAGCTAATACAGCATAAGACCACGACCTCGCCGAGGTTGTGGCCAAAGCAGACCTCTTCATGAAAGTTTGCGCTTAGGGATGAGCCTGCGGCCCATCAGCTAGTTGGTAGGGTAATGGCCTACCAAGGCTAAGACGGGTAGCTGGTCTGAGAGGATGAACAGCCACACTGGAACTGAGACACGGTCCAGACTCCTACGGGAGGCAGCAGTGGGGAATCTTGCGCAATGGGCGAAAGCCTGACGCAGCGACGCCGCGTGAGCGATGAAGGCCTTCGGGTTGTAAAGCTCTGTGGGGAGGGA
>DATHOI010000002.1:0-5308 GCA_035485095.1 Polyangiaceae bacterium
CAAGCAGCACGTACTCGATCGTGATGCGCTCGCGCGGCCGCACCGGGTAGCACTCGAGCGCAGCGCGGAGCCGTGCCAGTGGATAGCGGCGGTCGATGGGCATGATTGCCGAGCGTGTGGCGTCGGTCGTGGCGTTGACGCTCACGGCCAACATGGGTCGGGGCTCGAGCCGGCCGAGCTCGGCGATTTCAGGGACCAAGCCGGAGGTGGAGACAGTGATGCGGCGCGCGGACAGACCCAAGCCGCCTGGTTCGCACAGCACGCGGATTGCCCGGGCGACCTGGCTGAGATTGTGAAGCGGCTCGCCCATGCCCATGAAAACCAGGGTGAGCTCGCCCGGGTGCCGCGGGCCGAGCGCGTGCACCGCGCTCAGCACTTGGCCTACGATTTCATGCGCCGCCAAATGCCGTTTGAAACCCATGGTCGCGGTCGCGCAGAACGTACAGCCCATGGCGCAACCGACCTGGCTCGAGATGCACAGCGTGACTCGACCCGTGCCCACCGCGCGCGGCATGTGCACGGCCTCGACGCGATCGCCCGCGTCGACCTCGAGCAGTAGCTTGGTCGAGCCATCGGCGGCGCTGCTGCGCGTGAGCACGGTCGGGGCGGGGCGTGATTGCTCTCGCAAATCGAGGTCTTTGCGCCCGAACGCGGGCAGGCCGCCTTGCCAAAGCCAGGGCCGTTGAATGTGCGCGAACGCGTGCGCCGGATTGCGATAGCCCTGCGCTGCCAGCTCTGCCGGCAGTGCGGAAAAGAGCGATGCCGAACGCGCGGGACGCGCGCTAGGCGCCGCGTGGGCAACTAGAGGAAGGCCGCGAGGCAAGGTGCGCGGAGCATAGCTCAGTGCGTATGCGAGTGGCGGCCCCTTTTTGGCGTGTTTTGTCGCGTCTGGGGCGTCACGGGCCCCCGCTCGACGTCTGGCTCGTCGGGCGCTGGCTGCGCGAGCCCGGGCGGCGCGGGCGGCAGTTGAATCTCGAGCACGGTGGCTCCGTCGCGCTCGACGATGCGCTGTGTCGGCTCGGCCGGCGCCTTCAGCGCGATCGAGAGCTCGACGACTTTCCCGTGCTGCCTGATGGTGGCGCGGCGGACGATCGAGGAAAAATCGATCGTGAGCAGTGGATTGCGGTTGTTGCGCGAGGGGACCTTGCTGTTCTCGAGCGTGTACAGCACGCCACCGCGAATCTTCTTCACCTCGACGGTGACCGGCCTGGACAGCTCCACGAAGACTTGCGCGCTGCCGTCCTCGAAGCTGTGGAAGCCCGCGAACGTGACCAGCGCGGGTGCGCCTGGCTTGGCGCTCTGGGGCCGCACGGGCGCAGCGACTGTCACCGACCGGGGCGCGGCGATCGGCTTGGCGACGGGCTCGGGGCAGCCGTTCAGTTTTGGATCGTCGGACGCGACGCCTTTCTTGCGTGGGCAGGCGTCGTCAGTGTCGGGAATGCCGTCGCGGTCCGTGTCCTTGGGGGGCGCGGGAGGGGGAGGCGGCGGAGGCGGTGGAGGCGGTGGGCAACCGTTCCGCTTGGGGTCGTCGGATGCCACACCTTTCAGGTGCTTGCAGGCATCCTCGTTGTCGGGGATGCCATCGCCGTCGCTGTCCTTCGGCGGTGGGGGAGGCGGGCAGCCGTTTAGTTTCGGATCGCTCGACGCGACGCCTTTCTTCTTTGGACAAGCGTCGTTGTCGTCAGCGATGCCGTCGCCATCGGTGTCGACCGGGGGCGGGCAGCCGTTCAGTCTGGGCACGTCGGACGCGACGCCTTTGACGCGCTTGCACGCGTCTTCATTGTCGGGAATGCCGTCGCCGTCGGTGTCTTCTTCGCCCGGCATGGGCGCAGCGGGCGGCGGAGGCGGAGGCGGACAACCGTTCTTCGCCGTGTCGTCGGAGTGCTCGCCGGCCTTGTCGGGGCAAGCGTCGTCGGCATCTGGGACGCCGTCTCCGTCGCGATCCGGCGGTGGCGTGGCTGCGGGCTTTTCAGCCGGTGTCGGCTCGGGCTCGGGGGTGGTCTCGGGCTTCGTGGCCGCCGGCGGCGTTTCGTACGCGTAGGGCGCCTGCGGAGCAAAGGCGACGGACAGTAGGAGTCGCGGTGCGGTGCCGGGAGCGCGCGCCATGCCGGGCCCACCCGCTGCACCGAACACGAAATTCCCAGCGTGCACTTTCGCGCCGAATACGCCTTCTAGCACCGTGTTTTGCGAGCCAAAGGTCGACCCTTGCGAGGGCGAGGCGAGCGCTGCGCCGTACAGCTCGGGTCCGACTTGGAGCACGTCGTTGAACAAGAGCACGCCAGCGGCGGCACCGAACGTGTAGCTATTGCCAATCTCGACCGAGCCAATATCGATGTGACGGCGCAGCTGATAGCCAATTTCGGCGGACCAGACGAAGCTGTCCGCACGTCCGCCCATCGACAACATCGGCAGAGCGCGCAACTTGCCGTCGCCCGTGAGCTTGTCCTGGCTGCCGGTGGGTACCCAGACGTCGAGCGCTGGCGCCAACGAGAAGCCCGCGTTTTCGGAGCCGACTAGCCCGTAGCGAGCGCTGAGCCGCGTGTCACCGATCGCAGCGCCCGAGGGGGTGGTGGTGCTGTCGCCGGACTGTGACAAGACTAGCGGCAGATCGGCGCCGAGGTAGAGCTGGTCAGTAGGGAAGTACCCGACGTCCAAGTTCGTCAGGAACTGCTTCGAGATGACGTTGACCGTCTGCCCGTTCAAGTTATCCGTACGCGACAAGATCGGAGCGAGCACGAAGTCGGCCAGCAAGAGCGCGCGGAAACGCGATTCGGTGTTGCCGGGCGCAAATGCGTCGGGCACCGCGAAGAAGCGATCTCCCGCCTTTGCCGGCTCGAAGCGCAGCAGCGAGAAGCCCGTCTGAAACTCTTGCGTGCGCGAATACTGCGCGGAGGCGCGAGGAGCCGCGAAGACGCAAGCCAACGCGGCGCCGGCGGCCACTCGGAGCGCGGGGGCGATGGCGTGGGGGCGTTTTGACATCTTGGTCACTGCCGACCATTTCAACTCACTTCGGGCGAGCCGGGAAACAATGCGGCGATTCGCTGGCGTTGCACTTATCGAACTCGTCGCCAATAGCGGGTCAACGGCGCACAGGACGACTAGGGACGAAGCGCGGGTTGGAGAAGACCCGTGATCTGCGCGACGGCGCCCTTGTCCACGTCGAACCCGGTATCCGGGCCGAATGCCACTGATCCGGGCCGATTGTTGACGTGGCAGCCAGTGCAGGGGGCCGACGCGCTGGGCGCGAGCGTGCGCGGACCGCGGTCTCCCGCGAGCACACGCAGTGCGCCCGGCGGACCGCACTGGGCTCCGAGAGGGTCGAGCTCGGCGATGCATACGCGAACCACGTCCGCGTCCGTTTGCTTGATCACCACCCGTTGCACGGTGTTCGAGACGAAAGGAACCCCCATTTTGCTGACGAGCACCAAGCGCACGATATCGGCGAGCGTGTCTCCCCGCCGCAACTGCCGGTGCGCGCGCGCGAACGCATCGCTCGCGGTGTGCATGAACCTCGGCGCGACCCCGCGCTGCCAAGTGGGGGCGTCGCCGAGCCATTCTGAGGCGACCTCGATGCCGGGCAGGGTTGTAACCTCGGCCGACGTGAGCGCAAACTCCTTCACCAAGGCCCGAGCTGCCGTGGCGGTGTGCTTGGCGCGGCTGTCTTTTTCGAATCTAGTAGCCTCGGACAGCAGAAAGAGCGCGGCGTTCTGCAGTGCTGCTCGCTCGAGCGGTGCGAGCTTCGCCACGTCGAGCCTACTCGCGGAGGCGAGCGCCGCATCGACTTGGTCGGCGAGCTCGCTGGACCACACCGGCGTCGGGGGAACCCGGTAGGAGCTCGCCGCGGCCAGCAACGCCTGCCCTCCGCCCGACGGTTCTGGACAAGCCGACGCCGCTGCGGGCGCGAATGGTGCGCAGTCGAAGACGAACGGGTGCAGCACCGGTGGCGGCACTACCGGCGGCTCGTTCAGTGGGGACGCAACGGACGCGCTTGGCGTGACGGACGCAACGGAACGAGAGCTACCTTTGTGCCTGGGAGTATTCAGAAACGCCGTCGCAATCAGAGCAATGCCGCCCGCGGCGAGCAGCGCAAGGTCTCGAGTTCGAAAGCTCATCGTGGCAATACTATTGTTCTATTCGCTCGCGCACAGGGGCGGCCGAGCCGATACGCTGGATTCACCAAACGGAATCGCTTTTTTGCGACGGAAGCTGACCGAGCAGCGCTGGGCGAAGAGCTGCCGGGCCCGGCGCGCATTGTAGTCCGATGTACCGTAAACACGATGTACCGTAAACACGACAATCGGAGGCTCGTTCTGCGTTGACACTCGGCACCAAGCCTGGCCGAATGGGAAGCTACATGCATAGCTTTGTGCGCCTGTGGCTGCGGTGTCTATTGGGGGTCGCGGCGGTGATCTTCGTCGCTGTCTGCGCGCGCACAGCGTCGGCCTATCCGGGGCCGCTGAATCTCAATGGTTCGGCGGGAGCTGGCTACATCACGTCGGGCGTCGTGGTGCCCAACGGAGGGTGCATTGGCTGCCACGGAGACTTCGGGAGTGCACCCTTCCCGCACAATGACTGGGGCATCGGCACGGTCGCTCCCGCGCTGACCATTTCAGGTGCTGGGACGGGCACCACGCACGTCACCAACGCGGATGGCAATGGCGGTATCTTTACGGTCCAACCGGGCAAGACCGCGACCTTTAATCTCACGTTTCACACGCTCTTGGCTGCCGCTTCGGGCGGGTTCCTCGCGTACCACAACGATGGCACCAATGAATCGTCTGGCGCTTTGGTGGCGCTAGGAGCGGAGCACACTTGCCCGGATGGTGTATCGGGCACGCTTTGCGGGGCTACTCAATCCGGGACCGGCAATCACGAGATCATGCACTCGTTCCCGCAGGCAACCAGCAACGGAAGTCTGTCCTTCAATTTCGAATGGACCGCTCCCGCCGCTACTTGCGCTGGCTCGTTCTCCTTTACGGTCTGGGTCAACGCCGAGAACGCGGACAGCAACTGCGGTCCGCCGGACAGCAGCTACTCCTTTACCTTCACGATCAACCTCGCCACCTGCAATGATGGCAATGCCTGCAACGGCGTGGAGACCTGCAGTACTACAGGGCTAAATGCGGGGAAGTGCATGGCTGGGACGCCGGTGACGTGCACCGCGTCCGATCAGTGTCACGGCGTCGGCACGTGCAACGCCGGCACAGGCGTGTGCACGAACCCGGCGCTGACCGGGACCAGTTGCAATGACAGCGATTTGTGCACGACGGGCGACGTTTGCACGGCCGGGACGTGTGCGGGCACTCCG
>DATHOI010000003.1:0-2933 GCA_035485095.1 Polyangiaceae bacterium
CCCACCCGCTCCCCCCGCCTCAAAGGTCGGCGCGACCTTACTGCCGCAGGCCAGAGCCAACACGAGAACCGCAAGCAAGGCGAAGTATTTCATAGCCCCTATTCCAATCCCAAACGTGGCCGCCAGTATGACGAGGTCGCGGGTCGGTCGCAAGGAACGGCGCGGCGCGCCGTGAACCTGGCGAGATCCGCTACTGCTGCTCGCGAAACGCCTCTGCCGGGCGTAACCGCGCGGCGTGCAGCGCGGGCCACACGGTTGCGGCGAGGCAGACCAGGATCGCGAACACGCCGACCATCACGAATTCGACCGGGCGCACTTGCACGGGCAAGTGCGAGATGAAGTACACCTTGGGGTCGAGCGGCAGGGCGTGGACGAGCAGGCCTTTGCAGATCAAGAGCCCAAGCCCCAAACCAATCACGGTGCCGATCACGCCGATGATCGCGCCTTGATACAGGAATGCGCGGAGCAGCGCGGAGTTGCTCGCGCCCATCGCCTTGAGCACGGCGATTTCTTTCTTCTTGTCGAGCACGACCATGATGAGCGTCGCGATCACGGTGAAGGCCGCGACGACGATGATCAGCGCGAGCACCAGGCTCATCAACAGCTGTTGAATGCGGAGGGCCGTGAAGAGCCCGTGGTTCAGCTCTTCCCAGTCCATCGTGTGGTAGATGCCGTTTTGCAGGCGCGCGTCGATATCGCGGGCGATGTCCTTCGCCTTTTCGATGTCGTTCACCTTCATCTCGATCCCGGTCACGCTGTCGCCGGTGTCGTAGAAGGGCTGCGCTTGGTATAAATCCGTGTACACGAGCTTCGAGTCGTATTGATCGAAGCCCGCGTCGAACACGCCCGTGACCCGGAATTGTTTGGCGACGGGCGCACGCATGGCGCCGCGCGTGTACGTGAAGCCGATCGTCGGGCTGGTCACCTGAATGCAGTCACCGAGCTTGACCTCGAGGTTCTTCTCCAGCGTGACGCCGATGATGATGCCGGGTAACTTCTTGATCGACTCCGCGTCGCGGCACGGATCCGGATCGAGATCCGCGGGCAATACGTCGTCATCGGGCAACGTGCTCTTGTAGCCGCCCTGAGGCTCGATCTCGCCGATAGGCGCGCCGGGGTCCGGTGTCGCGTCGCTGTCCGCGTTCTTCGCCGCAGCCACGCCGGCGTCACTCGCGGCATACGGGCTCGAGTGCGTGCGAACGTCGGGCTCGTGCAATGCTTCGTCGCGCACGATTTGCTCGATGTCATGCAGCACGGTCGACTTGTGCTCGGCCGAGGTCGCAGGTGCGACGCTCGGCGCCGCGCCCGCGCTCGGCGTCGGCGTCGGCGCTTCAGGTTCCGCGGGCATGGAATCGCCCGAGTCAGCCAGCTTCGGGAGCTCGAGCGGGTCGCCGTCGTGCGCCGCCTCGAAGTCATCGAGCAACCCGCCATGGCGCCGTTCCGGGGGCTTCCCCCCCGGGAGCCTCAGCCCCTCCATATTGCCTTCGACGATGTGCCGCGGCAGATCCAGCACGTCTTTGACGCGGCTCGGATCGACGCCTTTTAACAAAACCCCGGTGGCGGTGTGATCCCCATGCGTGATCATCATTGGGCTGATCACGAAGGGCGCGATGCCGATCACACCGGGCACGCCCTTCATCTGATCCATGATCTTCCGGTATTCGCGGAAATCGCTGGAGTACTTGAGGATCAGCACGTGGGCGTTGACCCCCAGCACTTTCTCTCGAAACTGCGCGCGGAAGCCGCCCGTCACACTGATGACAGTCGCCAATGCACCAACGCCCAGCGCTACACCCAGGACCGCGAACATCGTTCCAACCGAGACGAACGCGCGCTTCTTCGAGCGCATGTAGCGCAGCGCCAACTCGAGCGGAAAACCCATTGCGCGAGGCATTTAGCAGAGGCACCCCAAGCAAGACACCGGAAGCGTCCAACAGCCCCGCAATGTCGCACCGGCAGTGTCTGGCACGGCTACGCAAGACTTGCGGACTAGCGTTCACCATCGCCTCCAGATCTGGGCGAAATCCGATGAGCCCGAGTCCGAGCCGCTCGGCCTACCATTTGCACGTAGAATCGCGAGTTTGCGACCCGAGCGCATCTTCTTGAACCTCTGAGCAGTGCTGTCTGGGCTGGTTCAGGCTATTGGGGCCTTCCCGGACAGGTAAAACTTTTGCCTTAAGCAGACGTCTCCACGTTACTAACGACACTAGTGCGACAGTGGCGACGCCGAACCTGACGAACCTTTTGCGATGAACGAGCCGAACAACAAGGCCCCCCCACCGCCGCCCTCCAGCCTGCGTCAGCCCGCATCGAGCGGCTCGTTTGCCGCTACGGCCGCGCAGCCACTGGAGGCAACACGCGCTCCGACCTCGGAAGAGATGCAGAGGCACGGCCTGCGCGTCGTAACGATTGCGCCCGGTAGCATCTCGTACTCGGACGCGGAGGTGACCAATAGCCAGGTCGCTCGCCTGCGCCAAGATCCGTATCTCGGCGCGACGATCGACGGGCGTTACAAGGTCGAAGCCCTGCTCGGCGAAGGCGGCATGGGCGTCGTGTATCGGTGCGTACACACCATCATCGGCAAGAAGGTTGCCATGAAGGTCCTGCGTGCAGATCTCGCGCGCGACGCCGAAGTCACCGAGCGCTTCTTGAACGAAGCCAAGGCCGCGTCGTCGATCGGCAACGCGCACATCATCGACATCAGCGACTTCGGCCAGCTCCCCGACGGCGCGACGTACTTCGTGATGGAGTACCTCGACGGCGAGAGCCTCTCGACGGCCTCGGAGAAGCAGCGCCCGATGCCGATGGCGCGCCTCCTTCACATCGCCAAGCAGATCGCGCACGGCCTCGGCGCGGCCCACCTCGCCGGGATCGTCCACCGCGATCTGAAGCCCGACAACGTCATGCTGATCAACCGCGGCGCCGATCGCGAC
>DATHOI010000004.1:0-4048 GCA_035485095.1 Polyangiaceae bacterium
GCAAATAAGACGGGTACTTGCGCTGCTCCATTTAAGCTCATTTCTAGCCCTTTCGTTCACCGCGAATTTGGCCCCAATTGCGAGGTCATGACATCCGCTTGAACGCACTTCGATAACAGGAAGCGCGGTTCATGGTCGTCATCAATCGTCATTGCACCATTTGTCAGAACGAATTCGAGCTGCACTTCCGCTATCAGATGGAAGAGCGCACGGAGCAAGATGCGAGCGGCGCTCAGCACACTCGCTACACGTTCTATTGCTCACAACGCTGCCTCGAAGCGAGCCACCGTGGCCGCGCCGACGGGGCAGTCCCGTGCGACGCCTGCGCGACGCGCTTCGAGGTCGAGCTGGCCTCGCAAGTGTTGTTCACCGGCGGACGCCGTCACTATGCGTGTAGCGCGGAATGCCGCACTCGCATCCTCTCGGGCGCGCGCGCGGTTCGCCTAGGTCAGATCCTCGACCCGGCCTATCCGCTCGAAAACGAGCAAGCGGCGGTTCCCGCCGAGCCGAGCAGCAGCGCGCAAAGCGCGCCTGAAGACGTCGTCGCGCCCGGGCCCGAGCTGGCCACGGTCTCCGCGCTCCGGCCGCCAAGCGCCAAAAACCCCGTCAGCGACGCCACAGCCACAGCCGCGCCGCGCGCCCGTCAGGGCTCCGGGCCGCGCGTGCTCGCAGTCTTCAACCACAAGGGTGGCACGGGCAAAACGACGACCGCGGTACACGTCGCCGCGGGTCTCGCGGGGCGCGGTGCGCGCGTCCTGTTGGTCGACGCAGACGGTCAAGGCAACGTCGCCGCGTCACTCGGGCTCGAGGCCGAACGCTCGCTATACCACGTGCTCGTGATGGGTTTGCCCTTCGAACAGGCCAAAATCGCCGCTCGACCCAACCTGGACGTGGTCGCCGCCAACGAGACGCTCGCCGCGGCAGAGTTGTACATCGCCGGCCAACGCAATCGCGACCGCGTGATGGCCTCCCGGCTCGGGCGCGCCAGGGAGAGCTACGACTACGTGATCATCGACTGTTCGCCGAGCTTGTCGCTCTTGAACCAAAACGCGCTCGTCTTGGCCGACGCAGTGCTGTGTCCCGTGGCCTGCGACTACTTGTCCCTGATCGGGATTCGGCAGGTCGTACGCACCGTGAAGCACGTCAACAAAATCCTCGGCCACCCCGTCAATTTCTGGGGTGTATTGCCGACCCTCTACGACAGCCGCGCGCGCATCTGCAACGAGGCGCTCGACACGCTGAAAAAGAACTTCCGAGACGTGTGCCTCGATCCGATCCACTTCGCGATCCGGGTCAAAGAGGCGCCTTCACTCGGCAAGACACTGTTCGAGTACGCGCCCAATTCCAGCGCCGCCAACGACTACTGGCGCGTGATCGAACGATTGATGGAAAACGAAATTTCTCGCGACCAGGCGAGCCTAGCAGCAGGAGCGGGGTGATGAGCGATCGCAACGAACTACGTCAAGCAGCCAGAAAAGTTCTCGATGTGGATGAGGTCGAGGGTGTCCTTTCGTCGAGTTTTTACGCGCCGAGCTCGGAAGACCGGCCTGCGTTGTACGCAGCGGACCCAGTGGCGCGAGACGAGAAGCCGACTCACTACAAGGTGATCTGCATCTCGATGTACACCGAGGATCTCAAGCGGCTCGATACGATGGTCGACACGCTCAAGGCCCGCGGCCTGACCAAGGCCAACCGGAGCGCGCTCATCCGCTACGCGCTCGGCGCGATCGATCTGGACAGCGTGCCGAAAGGCCTGTGAAACGGGCTCGGCTTGCCGCCTAGCTGCGCTCGAGTCAGTGCGCCAGTGTGCTGAATCAAAGATTCGGCACACTCACAAGACAGGATGAGTACACGACCGGAAATTTCTGGGGCGCTTGATTGACTCAGGACGCTAGGCTCGATGCCGTGACCGTCGAAACGCAGAAGAGCGCCGAGGCGTGGGGCAAAGAGCTCGGGATCTCGCCTTCTGCCATCGAGCTGTATCGAGCGAGCGAGGTCGTCGACCTGCACATCGACTCGTTCATTTGGCAGCGCATGCTCGGCTACGACCTGACGAAGTGGCACCGCGCGCCACTGTTTGGTGCGTTCCTCGGACAGGTGGATTTTCCGCGCATTTTCGCCGCCGAGATCAGCGGGGCGACCTGGGTGATCACGACCAACCCCGTGCGCGAAGCCGCCGACCGCGCCGAGACGCTGGCGCATAACCTAGACGAGCTGTGTCGCACCTTCGAGCGGGTCAGTGATCGCTTCCAAGTCGTGACCAACGCGAGCGAGTATCGCGCGGCTCGAAGCGCCGGCAAGCACGCCGCGTTCTTGGGGATTCAAGGCGGAAATGCCCTGGATTTGAGCCTCGATGCGGTCCTTCGCCTGTGCGACGGGCGCGTGCTCCGCATCACGCTCGTGCATTTGTCGAGCTCACGCATCGGGTCCACCAGCTCGCCCATGCGCTTGCGCGACACGGGCCTCAGCGCGTTCGGTGCGCGCATGGTGGAGGCGTTGAACGAGCGCCGGGTGCTCGTCGACCTAGCGCATATCAGCGCGCGCGGGTTTTGGGCCGCGTGTGAAGCGCATGCGCGCGACGTGCCGTTCGTCGTTACGCACACCGGGGTTTCCGGCGTGCACCGCCACTGGCGCAACCTCGACGACGATCAGATTCGCGCGGTGGCTCGCTCGGGCGGGGTCGTGGGCATCATGTATCACGCGCCATTTCTGGGCGACCGACCCTGGGCGGGCCGCGTCGATACGGTCGCGCGTCACATCGAGCACGTGTTCAACGTCGCCGGGGAAGACACACCCGCCCTGGGCAGCGACTGGGACGGCTCAATCATCACGCCCCGCGACATGCCAACTTGCCTCGAATTGCCGCGACTCGTGGCAGCTTTACAAAAGCGCGCTCTGCCCGAGCGCGCGATCAAAAAGATCCTGGGCGAGAACTTCTTGCGCGTGGTGCGTGACGTCCGCGGCTAGCGGACTTGCCCCGACGCACGAGCACAGCGCGACGCACGAGCACAGCGCGACGCCGAAGGCTGCGACGCGCTGCGCGAACAGCGCGACCATCAACCAGCTTCTGCCCCAGAGCCGCGTCGCTCAGATTTCGAGCACAGCGACCGGGCCGCGGACTTTTTTCTCGAGCTCGGCTTCTTCGATCTCCACCGAGTCTTCGAGCTCGTCTTCATCCTCGCCATCGTCGTATTTGGTGCCGGCGAGATCGGCTTTAGAGAGCTGCGGCAGTCGGCGTTTGCCGACCGGGCCCTCGTCCACGAAGTCGCGGAGGAAGGACATGTCGCGCAAGGCTTCGAGCTTGGCGAGCGCTTTGACTTCGACTTGGCGAATACGTTCTCGGGTCAGGTTCATGATCGCTCCCACGTCTTCCAAAGTGGTGCCACCGCGATCCGCCACGTCCAAGGCGCACGACTCACCGAGCTCCCACACCTCGAGGTCCGGGAAATTCAGCTTGATCGCGCCGGTGCGCGGCGAAACATCGATGAACAAATGATGTTTGCAGGATACGTATGGGCACGGGCGCGGCCCTTCAGCGCACTCTGCGCGAGTCTTCGGCTTGTAGTAGTCCGTCTCGGGGTAGAGCAATTTCCCGATCTCGAGCTCGCGCTTCGTCATGCGCTTCACGCTGATCGTGCGCGCACGCACGTCACGTTTGCGACGCGACCGGCGCTGCTCGCGCGTGATCTCTTCTTCTGCCGGAGAAAGCGCCGTGGCGCCCTCGATGACGAGCTCGGGTTGTTCGAGCGTCTGATTGTCTTGCGTGCCGAGCTTGTTCGACTCCATGGCTGCCTCCAGTGTCCTGTGCCGTCGTTAGTTGCCCGCACGAATCCCGATCGCGGTCGAGCCCTGCCTGGCCGCGCGGTATCGTCGTAGATTGTCTCGTCCGTGATTCCGACCTGCGACAGTCTGGAATGACGATCTGTGCCGTCACTCCGACTTGCTCGCCACAAGCCCTCTCACGCTGCTTCCCTCGCCTGGAAACGACGCTATTTTGCGTTGTTTCCGTGGCTCGTCAGGGCTGTGCCCTCACGACGCCGCGACGCTC
>DATHOI010000005.1:0-4548 GCA_035485095.1 Polyangiaceae bacterium
GGAGCAAGCGAGGAGCTCGCCGGGGGCGACTCGATCGGCGAATACCTGATCACGGGAAAGCTCGGCACCGGTCCTTGGGCGAGCGTGTACCGGGCGCGCCGTGACGGCGAAGAATACCGAGTGAAGTCCCTGCACCCGCGAGTCGCGGCGCGACGCTCGGACGTGCACCGCTACCTCACCGCGTCGCGCCTTGCCGGGCAGATCGCGCACGCAGGGCTACCCAGTGGGGTGCGCGCGGGGGCGCTCGACGACAGCGGGCGGCACATCGGCATCGCGCACCCGGTCGCCGATGGTGAGACGTTCGCCGCGCTGATCCAACGGCGCGGTGCGCGGCACTTCAACGAAGTATTGCCGTTGCTCTGGGCGGTCTCCGAAGCGCTCGCGGCGCTCCACGCGGCGCACTTGGTCCATGGCTCGCTGCACGCGGGCAACGTGCTCGTGGTCGATCCGACGCCCGCTGCGCCCAAAGTCGTGCTGCTCGACCCGGGCTCGCATTTTCTGCGACCGGCGCTGACGATGGGCCAAAATGGCACCACGCCCAGCTTTTTGATTGCCAGCTCACCCGAGCAATTTCGCGGCCAAGCGCCGAGTCCGCAGAGTGATGTCTACGCGCTCGGCGTGCTCATGTATCAGCTCCTCAGCGGCAAGGCGCCGTTCAGCGGACCGAACGCGGTCGACGCGCTGGTGGGGCATTTGACTCAAAACGCGGAGCCGCTCTCCTTCGTCGCCGCGGGCAACGGCGCGACCCCAGCGGTCGAGGCGTTCGTGCGCAGTCTGCTGGAAAAAGGCCGGGAACAACGGCCGCGCGACGCGGGCGAAGCGCTCGAAGGCTTGCGCCGCATTTGGCGCGCGTCCACGCGCCCTCCGACTTGGGTCACCGACGAGCGCATGCCGGAAATGTTCGAAGCGCTCGCGCTCAATCCGGGTGACGAGAACGCCGCGGCATCGCTCGAGTCGAGCGTGGATCTGGGCGCCGATCCGGCGCGGCTGGCCGACGGCTTCTACGAGGTCGCCAAGAGCTTGCAAGGCCGACGCGAGCCCGGGCTTCAGCACGCGATGAAGAAGCACCTGGCCCGCGCTGCGCGGCTATATGAGGCCGCCGCACGGAGCGACAGCGCAGAAGAGGTCTACTCCGGCCTGGTCGAGCTCGACCCCGCCGACCGCAGCGCGGCGCAAGCCCTGGTTCGCATCAAGAAAACGCTCGGGAAATACGAAGAATTGATCGAGTCGCTCCTGGAGCAGAGTGAGAACAGCGAAAGCTCGACGGAGCGCGCTCAGCACTGGTCGGAAATCGGGGAGCTCTACGAAAACGAGCTGAAGGACAAAGACCAGGCGCTCGTCGCTCACGCGCAGGCGTTCTGCGAAGATCCACTGAACGACGCTCACGCAGCTGCGGTCGAGCGCCTCGCCGGGACGCGCTTTGCCGCCTGGGAAGACGTGCTCGGGCGGGCCATCGAAGCGTTGGAACAAGACATGGGGACGTCCGAGCGCCACGCCTTGCTCTTTCACATGGGCCGCTGGTACGCCGAAAAAGTCATGCGCCCCGACTTGGCTTTGCCCTGGCTGACACAGCTCGTCGCTGCCGAACCGAACCACGACCGCGCCCTGGCCGCGCTGGCGACAATCTACAAAAAAGCCCAACAATGGGCCGAATATGGCCAAGTTCTGCTGCGGCGTGCCGACGTAGCAGCGCCCAACGTGGCGCGCGATCTGCGCGTCGACGCGGCGGAAGTGTTGGTCTCGCGGCTCAGCAATGCCGCGGCCGCACGAGAGATTTATGCGAGCGTGCTCGAGGAAGATCCGGGACATGCCCGCGCCACCGCCGGTCAGGTGAGCTTGCTCGAAGCCGCAGGCGACGCAGCCGGAGCGCTCGCCGTCCGCCAGATCCGCGCCAAGACTCTGCGCGGTGAAGAGCGACATCAACTCTTGTGCGAAGTAGCCGAAGGCTACGACGTCGATCTCGACAAGCTCGACCTGGCCGAAAAGACGTATCGCGAAGTGTTGGCCGAGAACCCGCGCTTCGTGGACGCGCTACGCGGCCTGGACCGAGTGCTGACGCGAGCCGGGCGCTACCGCGAGCTGCTCGACGTGCTGCGCACCCAGGCGGAGATGGCCGTCACGGCGCGCCAGAAGATCACGCTCTACGAGCGCATCGCCGGTATCTACGACGAAGAGTACTTGGACCACGAGCGCGCCGCAGACGCGCTCGAAACCGTGCTCGAGCTCGACCCCGAACATCAAGACGCGGGCCGCGAGCTGGCTCGCCATTTGCGCTCACTCGAGCGCTACGCCGAGCTCGCCGAGCTCTACGAGCGACAAGCGAGCAGCGGCAAGGTGGAACGGCAAATCGAGGCGGGGCTCTTGCTGGGCCGCGTTTTGGCAGAGAATTTGAAGCAGCCCGACCAAGCGATCGTCGCCTACGATCGCGTGCTCGAGCTGGCACCGAGCCACGCCGGCGCGCTCGACGCGCTGGCCACGTTGCGCGCGGTCGTTGGCGATGCCGAGAGCGCGCTCGCGGCGATCGAAGAATTGAGCGAGAAGGCCACGACCGGGTCCGCGAAGGCCGAGCTCGAAGTGCGCGCGGCTCAGATCCTCGAAGCGCGCGGCGACGCGGCAGGCGCCATGCGGCGCTACAAGCTGGCTGCAGACCTGTCGCCGGACGATCCGGGAGCGCGCCGACGCTTGGTGAAGAAGTACGTCGAGCTCGGCGACTACTCGGCCGCGGTCGAGCTGCTGGAAGAGGAAATTCAGGTCGCAAAGAACGAGCGCGAGCGCGCCAAGCTCGCCGGCGAGATGAGCGTCATCTGCCAAAAGCATCTACAAGACTCGGCGCGCGCGGTCGCGACGGCGCAGCTCGCGCTGCACATCGATCCCGGCAACGTGGACGCCTTGCGCGTGCTCGGGCGCACGGCTTACGCAGAAAAGCGCTATGTCGAGGCCTCCAAGCGCTTCGAGCCGGTGCTGGCGCAATTGGACGGGCTCGACGCTGCGGAAGCGCGCGAAATCGCGTTTCTGTACGTCGATGCGCTGTCACGCGCCGGGTCTGCGGACAAGGCGCTGACCCAAGTCGGCAACTTGATGAAGTGGTTCTCGGACGACGCGAGCGCGCTCCTCCGCATCGCCGAGGTTGCCGGCGAGCACGGCAGCGCCGAGCAAACGCTCTGGCTGTGTGAACAGCTCTTGGGTGAAATGCGCTCGCTGCTCTCGCCGAAGGAAGAAGCCGAGGCAGAGTTCCGAACCGGCGAAGCTCTCGCCAAGCTCGGACGCAACGACGAAGCGCGCGCCGCTCTGGAGCGCGCCTGCGAGCTCGATCCGAAGGCGATGCCTCCGCTGCGTGCGCTCGCGCGTGTGTTCGGTGCCGCGGGTCAACCCCGCCAAATGATGGATGTGCTGTACCGCGAGCTTGCCTTGTCGGACGGCGACCGAAAGGTCGAGATTTTGCTGGAGATGGGCGATGTCGCCGCCAACAAATTGTCCGACTCGGACTACGCGGCCAAGAGCTACTTGCTCGCGCTGAGCGAGCGGCCGAACGATCGCACGATCTTGACCAAGCTGATGCAACTGTATGGCGCAGAGAAGGACTGGCCGCGGCTGGTACAGGTCATCACCAAGCTCGCCGAAGTCGTCGAAGAACCGAAGCACAAGGCCAAGTACTTGCACACCGCGTCGATGATCGCGTCGCGCGAGCTGTCTGACTTCCAATTGGCGTCCACGTTGCTCGGCGAAGCGCTGGAGCATGATCCGGATCTGACCGCAGCCATCGACGAAGCGCTCAGCATGCGTCAGCGCCTGCGCGACTACGAAGGCGTCAAGAACGTGCTCAAGTTGCGCGTCGCGAGCGCGCAACGCGCCGGCGACAAAGAGCGCTTGCTGCAGTCACTCGCCGAGCTGGCGGACGTGTACGAGCGCCACCTCGAGCGGCGCGAGCAAGCCGTCGCCGTGTACGAATCGGCCTTGGAGGTCGAGCCCGAGAACATCCGCTTCCAAGAGAAGCTGGCCAAGCTGTACGCCGACGATCCGGTCTCCTACTTCGACAAAGCCATCGACACGCTCGGCAATTGGGTGGAGCGCGAGCCATACCAGCCCGCGCCTTACAAGCTACTGCGCAAGGTATACACCGAGGCGCGCCATGCGGACGCTGCGTGGTGCACGTGCCAGGCGCTGCACGTGCTCGGACAAGCCGAGCCCGACGAAGAGCGGTTCTTCGATCGGATGCGCAGCGATGAGCCGGCTGAAATTCCCGATCCCGCGTCACCGGACGAATGGCTGATCGCGACCATGCCCGAATCGAGCGAGACGTTCTTGACCGAGCTCTTCGCGCTGATCCAGCCGTTCGTCGTCGCCGCGCGCGCGCGGCCGCTCGCCTCGTTCGGGCTCACGGCGGACCACCAGATCGACGTCGAGCGCTATCCGTACGGCGTCGTGATCGCGGTGAACAACGCCGCGCGCGTGCTCTCGGTGCCCGAGCCCCGCATGTATCAGAACCCCGAGGCGCCCTCCTGCATCACGTTCTTGTCGACTGCGCCGCCGGCGCTCTTGCTCGGGGCG
>DATHOI010000006.1:0-3713 GCA_035485095.1 Polyangiaceae bacterium
TGCCGAAGCCCTTGGCGATCGTGGCGACCGCGCGGCCGACGGCTCCGAAGGCGTGCAGGCCCAGGGTCTTGCCCTTGAGCTCACTGCCGACCTTGCCATTGAACTTGTTGCGCGCCGTGTACACGAGCATGCCGAACACGAGCTCAGCGACCGCGTTGGCGTTCTGGCCGGGCGTGTTCATCACGGCGATGCCCTTGCCCTTGGCGGTGGCAGTGTCGATCGTGTCGTAACCGGCGCCCGCGCGCACGACCAGCTTCAGTTGCTTGGCGGCTTCGAGCACCTCGGCGTCGATCACGTCGCTGCGCACGATGGCCGCGTCCGCGCTGGCGATCGCGTCGAGCAGCGGGCCCTTGCCCTTGTACGACTCGAGAACGTTGGCGGTGTAACCCGCTTGCTTGATGATGGCGACGACTTCGTCGCGGGCAGCAGCGGAGAACGGCTTTTCACAGGCGAGCAGGACAGTCTTGGACACTTGGACCTCAGCGGTTATCGGCACTCGGCCGGACCGGAACCAACTAGTGCCGAGCCCGCCTCGCGGCAAGCGAAAGCGCGGAAAAAATCGGGCTGAACGCCGGTTCTAGTATCAGCGCACGGTCACGGTGTGGGCTTCTCCAAAACCAAAATTGCGTCGTCCAGCTCGTACAGGCCGCGCTCGGTGTCCCCGAACGAAAGATAGGGCGCGCGCGACAGGCTCGCGAGCTGGAGCCCGAGTGGTTCGAGCTCGCGTTCGACCAAACGAGTCACAGCGTGCTCCCAACTCGGCTCCGCGCATGCCAGGCGCTCGAGCGGGTCCGGTGTGCTCGCGCCCACGTAATAAAACGGGCGGTACGGCAACGCGAGCGCGATCAGGAGCCGCCCACCGGGCTCGAGCAGGGGCGTCAGCCGTTGCAACAACTGACGCGGACGTGCGGTGCGGTCGAGCACGTTGAGGCAACTGATCAGATCGAAACGCGCGCCAGGCAGCTCCTGCTCGGCGAGATCGAGCTCATGGCACTCGATGCCCGCGCGTCGCAATTGGCGGGCCATCGGCGCCGACAGCTCGGTCGTGACCACGTGCTCCGCGAGGGGCAAGAGCAAGCGCGTGACGTTGCCAGAGCCCGCGCCAACATCGAGCAGCCGCGCGACTTTGCGCTCGCCGAGCAACACCTGAAATTGTTCGCTGCTGGCCAAGAACAGCGAGTACATGCCGAGGATGCCATTGGCGTCGAAGTCCGACATGAAGTGGCGGAGCACGCGGTGCGCCGTTGTGCGCAGAGCACCGTGCCGGCCGCGCGCGGCCTCGGCCAGAAACGCGTCGGTGCCCGCGTCGCGCGAAAGCGCCACGAAGCGCGAGCGCAGTCGGGGCGACAAAGCCGCTACATCCACCGCGTAGCGCAGCCTCAAGCTCGCTACTGACGACTCACTCGCGACAGGGCTCACGGCCGACCCCGCTCAGGCTCGATAAAATCAGCCGCGGCGACGCTTGGTCGTTGACAGAGCGCGCCACTGCACCGAGATTTCCCAGCCGGAAACACATAAACCCTAGGAGTCAGCAATGGCAATTGAAGTCCCCCCGCTCCCGTACGCGAAAAACGCGCTCGAGCCGGTCATGAAGCAAGAGACGTTCGACTACCACTACGAGAAGCATCACAAGACGTACGCGACGACGCTCAACGGTTTGATCGAAGGCAAGCCGGAAGCGTCGAAGAGCTTGGTCGAGATCGTCAAGTCGAGCTCGGGTGCCATCTTCAACAATGCGGCGCAGGTGTGGAACCACACGTTCTTCTGGGAGAGCATGAAGCCCAATGGCGGCGGCGCTCCCCCCGCAGGTCCAGTCGCTGATCTGATCGCCGGCCTCGGCGGCTGGGACAAATTCCGCACGGACTTCATCCAGGCGGGCATGACCCAGTTCGGCTCGGGCTGGGCTTGGCTGGTGCTCGACGGCGGCAAGGGCGCGATCATGAAGACGCCCAACGCCGAGACGCCATTGACCACGGCGGCCACGCCGCTCCTCACGTGCGACGTTTGGGAGCACGCTTATTATCTCGACCACCGCAACGCCCGGAAGGCGTTTCTCGAGGCTTTCTGCGACAAATTGCTGAACTGGGACTTCGTCGCCAAGAACCTCAGCGCCACGAAGTGACGCGCGCGCGAATCGGCGAGCGAGTGCAGTAACGGACGGCAGGGCGGTTTCGATCATCGATTCATCGAGCTCGAAACCGCTCGCGTCTCCACTCGTCGGCCTCAGGCGTTGGTGTTGGCGGCAGCCACCGGCTTGATCGGCAAGATCGGCGCCCACTGCAGACGCGAGAGCAGCTTGTCGTCGATCAAGAGACCGCGATCGCTGAAGCGCAGCACGTTGTCTTCTGCGTCCTCAGCCCACTCACCGACGAACAGAATGCCTTGGCCGTTCTCGTTGTAGCCGAGCTGCACGATGGCATTCTTCAGCCAACGCCCGCCGCCCTCGAAATCGAGCGCGTCCGGCAAGGTGTAGAAGCCCTCGGAGGGCAACTGCTTCAACGTCTTGGCCCAGCTCGGCGAGCGTAGCGGCGTGATCGGATCGCGCCAGAACCAACGATTGCGTCGATTGTCGGCGGGCCGCACGACGAACTTCACGCCGCCGTTCGACGGTTGTCCGACGTAGACGAGCACGTTGGCCGGGAACGTGTCCTCGTGACCGGGTAGGGGTTGCGTGGTGCGGTATAGGCCGGGATCGGGGAGGTCGAGCATCGCGGCGCAATTTACTCGAATCGAAGCCTGCGACAAGGCCGCGCGCGAACTAGCTGCGTTCCGTGTTCGAGGCGGCGTGATAGCGTTCGAGGCGCTTGAGCGACGACCAGGACACAGCCGAGAGGAGCGCCCGAATGGCAGCCAAGAAGACCAAGCCAAAAGCGAGTGCGAAGAGTGAAGTGACGGGCCCCAAGGCCAAGCCCGCCAAAGCGCGGGAGCCTGCGGTCAAGCGCGCGGCAAAGACCAAAGCGGGCGCGTCGCCCAAGGCTCGCGCGCCGAAGGCGACTCCTGAAAAGGCTGCAACGGAGCGCGTCGCCGAGGGTAGCAAGGCGCCGGCGTTTTCTTTGCCTGACGACTCCGGCAAGGTCGTGAGCTCGGCAAGCCTGGCGGGTAAGCCGTACCTGCTCTACTTTTATCCGAAGGACGACACCCCGGGTTGCACCAAAGAGGCGTGCGACTTTCGCGACAACTTGCGCGCGTTCAACGATCAAAAGCTGCGCGTGCTCGGCGTGAGCCCGGATGATCCGGCGCGCCACCTGAAGTTCAAGCAGAAGTACGGTTTGACCTTCACGCTCTTGTCCGACACTGAAAAAACGCTGGCCAACGCGTACGGCGTTTGGGTCGAGAAGCAAAATTACGGCCGCACGTACATGGGCGTCGAACGCAGCACCTTCTTGATCGACAAGAGCGGCAAGATCAAAAAAGCGTGGCACCGCGTGCGCGTGCCGGGTCACGTCGCGGACGTGCTCGCGTCGCTCTGAGCGTGCTTCGCGCGTGCCCGCGGCGGCGCGCGCGAAGCGTCAGGCGGCGGGCGGCGGGTAGCTCGGCGCTTCTCCCCTGGCCTTTACTGATTTCGGACCGGAAGCGGGCGGCCAGGTGACGGCCGGCATCGGGTACGCGGGCCGGGCGAACAGGTAACCCTGCCCGTAATGCGCTCCGGTGTCGCGCAGGGCGCTGAACTCGTCATCCGTCTCGATACCTTCGGCCACGACCGTGGCGCCAAG
>DATHOI010000007.1:0-5216 GCA_035485095.1 Polyangiaceae bacterium
CAGAGCCAGTCCCACCGACCAACGCGACGATTTCACCTGGCTGAACGCTCAGCGAGCAACCGTCTAGAATTCTCGAGCCCGCGTCGCCGCGCGCCGTCACGCTGACGTTCACGAGCTGAAAGCCGAGTGGCGCATCCGGCAGCGTTTGGAAGTTGGTCTCGATTGCCGATTTCGCGTCCAGAAAGTCCATGATTCGAGCGGCGGACGAGCGCGCGTCGGCGAAGATCTGAATCACGCGACCGATGCCTTCGAAGCGAAATACCAGGGTGTTCATCGCCAACGTGGCGGCGACGAGCTCGCCAAAATTCAGGCGCCCGCGCGACACCAGAAACGCCCCGACACCGAACACCCAAACGTGCCCCAGCGCGACGACGATCTGCGGCAGCGGCACGTGCGACGCGGAGTAGCGAATCGCTCGCGCCGCGTGGCCCGCAAAGATCGACACTGCGCGTTCGAAGCGGTCGATGCGCGAGCGCTCCAGTGAAAAGGCTTTGATGACGCGCACGCCACCCACGCCCTCGACTAGATCCTGGCTGACGGCGTCGTAGGCGTCGCCAACCGCGCGGTCGAGCAGCACCAAAATGTCGGCCTGGCGCAAGAACATGACGATGCCGAGCAGCGTGAGCAGCGCAGGCACGACCGCCAAAAGCGGGCTATACCAAGCCAAAATCGAGAGCGAGGCGGCAATCACGAGCCCAGTCTCGATCACGTTGCGCCAGAAGCTGATCAGCGCGTCACGCACTTTGTCCGAGTCGCGCGTGGTCCGCGACACGATTTCACCGACGCCGTGACGCAAGTGGTAGCCAAGATCGAGTCGCTGGACCTGCACCAGGATGGCATCGCGCAAGCGATACAGCAGCTCTTGTCCGGTGTGCAGCGCGGCGATGCCGCCGACGTATTGCAGCACCGCGCGGGCAAGCGCGATACCGACGAGCACGAGCGCCCAATGATAGGCAACGCTCAGATCGAGCTCGGTGCCGCGCAGGACTGCGGCGTGCCCGCGCTCCACGTCGTGCACGGCCTTGCCGACCAAGTACTGATACCAAGTCAGGCTGCCATTCACGAGCAAGAACAGCGTAAAAGTCAGCCCGAAGCGCCACGGCATCGTGCGGTAGATCGAGAGGCAACGCAGCAGCGGATGCGTCACCTTCCTGCCCGAGGGCTCAGCCAAGGTCGACTCGGTCATGTTGGTCGAAACGAGCTCGGTCATTCGCCAGCAGTCATCACCGACAAACGCGTGACGCCCGCGCGATCGACCGCCGACATGACTTTTGCCACTAAGCCGTAGCTCACGCCCTGGTCGGCGTTCAACTGTACTGCGGCGTCGGGTCGGGCGGCGTGGATCGATTTCAGGGTGGACTCGAGACGCGACAAGTCGACGCTCGACTTGTCGAGGTAGATTTTGCCGAGCGCGTCGACGCTGACGCTCAGCGCGCGCGCCTGAGCAGGCGGCGCGTTGATTGCGGTCTTCGGCAAGTTCACGGTCACGGCATTGGACAAGAGCGGCGCGGTGACGATGAACACGACCAACAGCACCAGCATCACGTCTACGAGGGGTGTGACGTTGATCTCACTGACGACCTCGTCACCGTCCGACTGCGCGGCGATCGCCATTAGACCCGCGCCTCACGCAGCGGGGCTGCACCGCGTGCGTCCGAAATCTTCGCGACGACGCGTTCGTGCTCGAACCTTTCACGTTGCGCGCTCAGGCGGTCCTCGAGTGCTACGCCGACCAGCCAATTGGCGAAATCTTCCAGGTCGGCGCTCTGCACCTTCAGCCGACGGACGAAGAAATTGTACGCAAGCACCGCGGGCACCGCGACGGCGATGCCGATGCCCGTCGCGACCAGCGCCTCACCAATCGGTCCGGCGACCACGTCGAGGCTCGCCGAGCCAGCGCCGCTGATGCGCTTGAGCGCGTGCATGATGCCCCAGACCGTGCCGAACAAGCCCACGAACGGCGACGTCGTGCCGATGCTCCCGAGAATGGCCAAGCCGCTTTCGCTCAAGCGGCGCTCCTTCTGCACTTGCCGCTTCAATCCGCGCTCCAGGATGTCGAGCGAAACCTCTAGGCCCCCTTCATTCGCCTTCGGTTTCACGCTCTCCCAAGCGCTGACTCCGACGCGCGCAACGCGCGCCGTTGGCCCGTCCTGTGCGCGCAGCAGGTCTTCGTCAGGTAGCAGCGACGACTCGCCAAGCGCGCGCTTGAGTCGTTCGTCTTTGCGCGCAGCGCGAAATACCTGGAGCCCCTTCACGACGATCAGCGTCCAGGTCACGACCGAAAACGCGACCAAGAGCGCAAGCGCGCCTTTGACGACCAGTGCTGAAATTGAATCAGACATCGCTCCTCTATCTTCTGGTTGCTACTGCAGTCGAAACACGATCGGCACCGTGACCCAGCCGGACACGGGGCTATTGCCTTGCATCGCAGGCACGAAGCTCCATTTCGCGACGGCACGCTTGGCGGCGGCGTCGAGCGTGTCGCGCCCGCTAGAGCGTTGCACTTCGACCAATAGTGGGTGACCGCTCGGGCCGACCTGCACACGCAGTAGCGTCGAGCCCTCCCAACCTTGGCGGCGCGCCAGGCCTGGGTATTCCGGCCTGGGATTTTTCAGGTAGTTTGCCCCTTCACGTGCGGGAATCACCTGCGCGGGCGGTGCGGGGGGCGCGAGCGCTGCTGGGGGCGTTGGCGGCGGCGCTATGCCGAGCCCGCCGCTGCCCGCGATCAATGTGCCGTCCGCGCTCGAGGGCAGCGCGCTGCCGGTGTCCGGCGGCACTTCCTTCGCTGCCTCAGGCTGCGGCTCAGCGCGCTGTTCGAGACGCTCCGGACGCGGTAGCGCAGAGGCCGGTTTTGGCAGCGGACGTGCGATCGGAGGAGGTGGCGGCACGAGCGGAGGATGCGCGGGCTCGGGGCGCGCGATCTGTATCTCCACGCGCGATGGTGAGCGGTGTTTTGGCGCCTCGTCGCGAACGTTGAGAGCCGCCAGCGCTCCGCCGGCATGAAACAAGCCGGTCAGACCGATCACGAACGCGAGCTCTCGCCGACTCGCCACGCGAGTGGGGTGAAATGACGGCGGTGCATACGACTGGGGCATGGCTCTCCTCGATTCGTGGACCAGCTATACTCGCGGCCATGTCTTTTATGCAAGACATTTGATCACTATACAATCTTTTCGATTGAACCTCCACGGGCCCTGACACCGGCCACTGAGACATTGACACGGACCTATGTCTTTTATTATGGACAGCGGCGGAGGACTATCCCGATGCCCAGCAGCAAGACCGATCTCGACAAATACATCGATCAAGCCAAGAACGAAGCCAGCCACTCGTTCGAGTTCCTGCAAAAGTCCAGCACTCTTTCGGCCAGCCTGACTTTTTTCATTTCACACCGCGCGGCGGAGCACGAAAAACTGCTCAGCTTCCGCTTCCCTGCTCCTTGGTCGCGCGAACCGGACATAGCCGTCACGGTCAGCGACTTTTCCGAGCACCCGGACTCCATCCTGAACGAGCCGCGCGTGGACGCGGACACCGTGATCCACGCCCACACGCCGTACCTCGCCGCCTGGTCGCTCGCGCACAAGCCATTTCCGATCTTGTACGTTGCGGCGCAGCGTCACCTCTTGGCACGTGAAATCCCGGTGCACTTGGAGCGACAGCGCGGCGTGCTCGACGTCGTTCGCGAGCGCCTCGACAAGTACCCACAGCTCGCGCCGCCGCCCGCGTTACTCGAGTCGAACGGCGGCGCCAACTTCTGGAGCAAGGGCATCTCGAAGACGTCGCAACTGATCTTGTTGATCGAGGAGGCCGCACGCTTCCAAGCGTTGGCCGAGCAAATTGGCGGCGCGCAGCGCTACACGCCGGGCGCGCTCGAATTGCAGTGGGCGCGTACCGGCTTGCTCGAGAAGTCGAGGGCCTACCAAGGCTGAGCTCGGACCCGCCATTCAAACTCACTTGCTAAACGAGGAGAATTTCGTCGTCATGAGCCGCACTCGAAAAAAATTGGTCCTCAATTCGTTCTTCATGCGCTTCGGCCATCACCCTGCCGCGTGGCGCCACCCGAGCTCCACCGGCGACGGGCGGCCAGACGCGCGGTATTGGGTGCGGCTCGCACAAATGGCCGAACACGCCAAGTTCGACGCCTTCTTTTTGGCGGATTTCATCGGGCGTTCCGGCTCGGATTTGGAAGAAGCAAGCCACCGGGGCGGAAGCTTTCAGTTCGAGCCGTTGACGCTCTTGTCGCTGATCGCGGGCGCCACCGAGCACATCGGTCTGATCGCGACCATCAACACCAATTTCAGCGAGCCGTACAACGTCGCGCGTTCGCTAGCGTCGCTCGACCATTTGAGCAACGGGCGAGCGGGCTGGAACGTGGTCTCGTCTCTCTCGGAAAACACAGCGCGGAACTTCGGGCTCGGAAAAATCCTCGACCACAGCGAGCGCTATGAGCGCGCCGCCGAATTCGTCGACCTCAGCAAGGCGCTGTGGGACAGCTGGGAAGATACGGCATTCGATCGACCCGATCGCCAACGCGGTCGGTTCTTCGATCCCAAACAGGCGCACCCACTCGAGCACCGCGGCAAATATTTCTCGAGCGAGGGGTTGCTCGACATCGCGCGCCCGATTCAAGGACACCCCGTCTTCGTGCAAGCCGGGAACTCCGACACGGGGCGTGAATTCGCCGCACAAATCGCCGAAATGACGTACTCGTCGGCGCAATCTCTGGACGTGGCCAAGGCTTACTATGCGGACGTCAAAGGCCGCATGAGCCGCTACGGTAGAGATCCCGAGCACCTGAAGGTCACGCCCGGGCTATCTGTGGTCGTCGGAGAAACGGATCGCGACGCGGAACACAAGTTCGCCGAGCTGCAAGGTCTGGTCGATTTCAGTCGCGGCGTGGAGCTCGCGGGCGTGGACGTGAGCGGCTACCCGCTCGACGGCCCGCTGCCAGATCTGCCTGCGGCGAGCAACGGCAAGGGCCGCTTCAAGCAATTGGTCGAGCTGGCACGGCGCGAGCAACTCACGATTCGCCAATTGGTGCTGCGTTTCGGCGTCGCGCGTGGACACATTCAGATCATCGGCTCGGCGAAGACGGTCGCAGACCAACTCGAGCAATGGTTCGTCGAAGAAGGCGCGGACGGCTTCAACGTGGTGCCGCCCCTTCTGCCGGGCGGGTTCGAGGATTTCGTCACCGGCGTAGTGCCTGAATTGCAGCG
>DATHOI010000008.1:0-9892 GCA_035485095.1 Polyangiaceae bacterium
AGTCGCGTTTCATCACTGCCGCGGACGCAGGCAGCATGTACGTAGTAGACGGCGACGACCCGTCGCTCGCTCGCCGTCAGCTCCACTTCAAGCTGAGTCAGAACGATTCCGTGTCGTTCGACTCCCGCGAATTCCAAATGCCGATCAGCGCGCGCAGCATGGCCGGCTACGTCGCGCTGGAGCAAAAGACGCTCAGCATCGAGGACGTGTACGACATGCCGCCGGGCTCTCCCTTCGGCTTCGACCGCTCCTTCGATCAAAAGGTGGGCTACCGTACTCGCAGCATGCTCGTGACGCCGCTCATCAGCAGCAAAGGCGAAGTGGTCGGCGTGCTCCAGCTGATCAACAAGAAGCGCGAGCCGAAGCAAAAATTACTATCCCCCGAAGACTTCGAACGCGGCGTGATTCCGTTCGACGAGCGCAGCGAGCAGCTCGTTACGACGCTCGCCGCGCAAGCCGGCATCGCGCTCGAAAACGCCATTTTATACCAGGAAATCCGCAAAATATTCGAGGGCTTCGTGAAGGCGTCCGTGGACGCCATCGAAGCTCGTGACCCAGCGACGAGCGGTCATTCACGACGCGTCGCCGACCTCACCGTGAACCTGGCGGCCGCCGTCGAACGCACCGACACGGGGCCTTACCGGGAAGTGCGCTGGCAGCGCGAAGACCTACGCGAGATCGAGTACGCCTCCGTGCTCCACGACTTTGGGAAGATCGGCGTGCGCGAGCACGTGCTGGTCAAAGCCAAGAAACTCTTCCCGCACGAATTGCAGCTCATTCGTCAGCGTTTGGAGTTCGTGATCCGCACTATTGAAGTGGACATCGTGTCGCGCAAGCTGCAGGCGATGAGCCGTGGCTCGACCAGCGCGGAGCTCGCCGAACTCGATCGAGAGCTCGCAGAAAAACGCGCCGAGGTCGAAGACGCCTGGCGCGTCGTCGAGCAAGCAAATGAACCGACCGTGCTCGCCGCGGGGGATTTCAAGCGGATTGAAGAGCTCGGCCGGCAGTCTTACGCTCGGCTGAGCGGCGAAATGTCAACGCTGCTCAGCGCGGACGAGGTGAAGTCGCTCAGCGTGACGCGCGGCTCGCTGACCCCTGAAGAGTTCGATGAGATCCGCAGCCACGTGTCACACACGTACCGTTTCTTATCGCAGATCCCGTGGGGCAAGACATTCTCGCGCGTGGCGGTGATTGCCGGTGCTCATCACGAGCGCTTGAACGGCACGGGCTACCCGAACCGCCTGCGCGCCGAAGAAATTCCGCTGCAATCCAAGATGATGAGCATCAGTGACATCTTCGACGCACTGACCGCCAGCGACCGCCCATACAAGCGAGCCGTGCCGGTCGAAAAGGCGCTCGACATCCTGGGCTTCGAGGTGAAAGACGGCCACGTAGACGGCGAGCTCGTGCGCATCTTCAGTGAAGCGCGCGTCTGGGAATCCGTGATGAATCCCCGCTAAAATCGCGGTCGCTGCGTTCTTAGCAGGGCTCAATTGCAACCGATGCGCGTCGCCGACAGCGCCACGTCGTCGAACCAGAGGTTCATAGCCCCTGCGCCGTAGTTCTGCCAACCAATGTTGAAGCTCGTAAGATTCGGTCGGTAGGTGGTTCCCCACTGCATGTCGACATCTGCGGTGGGTGTCGCGTCTGCGACCAAGCCAGCCACCAGCGTTCCGTCAGCCCAGGTGCTGATCAGGCCCTGAGCCTGGTCGATCATGAACTCCAGACACATCCAATCTCCAACGGGCGGCACTTTGCTCATCGCGATGCCTGCCGGGCTTTGCGCGGGCAGCGTCGCGTCATCGGACTGGCGATTCCATTGCAGCGCCATATTCTGGCCGCCCATACGCAGCGCATGCCCGCTCATCTGATCGGGAAAGATCATGAACGCGGTGTGTCCCATTGGCAGGGCCGTCTCGAAGCGCACGTAGTAGCGTCCGTACACGACGTTGCCGATTGCCTTGAACGCAGCCGCGTTGCCGATCATTGCGTAGTCGCAAAAATTCGCTGTTCCTACGACTTTTAGGGATTTTGTGCCGCTGTGGTGCTGTGAGTCATCCACGGTGGGAGCCGCCGCGGTCGTCATGCAGTCCGCGAGCACGGTCGGAATCCATTTGCTTGGATCGGGCGCGGCGCCTGCCGCAACGCCCTCGAAGTCATCACACAGCGGCAAGCTCGCACAACCAACGCTCCCGGAGCCCGCCGAGCCACCTGCACCCGCCGACCCGGCGCTGCTCGACAACCCGCTCGCTCCCGCGCTTGCCAGCATGCCGCCCGCTCCGCCGATAGCAACCGAGCCCGCATTGCCCGAGCCGCCACCACCGCTTCCACTAGGCTGCGTTCCGCCTGTGTTCGTGCCTGCACCGGCCGCCGCGCTCGCCGAGCCGCCCGCCGCATTGCCGCGGCCACCGGCATTTGCATCTGAACCACCGGCGCTGCAGCCCGCAACGAGAACCACAGCAAGCACGCTAAGAGCTGGGACGATCGAACGACGCATGAACTCTCCTGGACGAAAAAGGCAACCACTGAACGCAGATGTGGAACCGCTTTCAGCGTAGCATGCGTCTCGCAGCGCGCGAGCAGCCTAGCGTCGCGCCAAACGCCCTGATTCCTCAGTGAAGATGGATTTTTTCAGCCCCGGTACCAGTTCCAGATTTGGGGCTCCGCGCAGCCTACGCCGTGCCAAGCGTGACTGACGCTCGACGTCAACGTCTTCGCCCACGTAGCCCGAGCACCGTGAGCGGCTCATCGGACACGCCGAACGACACGAGGTCACCCAAGCGGACGCTGACCGTGCGGTGCGGGCCGTCCAAATACAGTGACGCGTTGTCCATCTTGCTCTGCACGAAGACCTCGGTCTTCGCGCCGACGACGAGCTTCAGCAATTTGTATTTACCGTACGGCGAATAGGGCTCGCGCACGACGAGCTGTAGGTTGGCCGAGCTGAGCGGCAAGACTCGGCCGCCCGCCGAATGTTGCGCCGCCGTCGAGCCCGCCGCGGGACCAATCCAAAATCCGCTCGAGCGCTGTTCCTCGTGACGCCGGCCCACGTGGAGGATGTAGCGCGAGGTCGCGGCAGGCGTAGAGTGACTGTACAGGGCTTCGTTCAAAACGCGCTTCGAACGCAGGCGCCCGTTCAGGGACACCGTCATGCGCGTCAACCGAACGCTCGGTAGCTTGCCGGCGAGCGCTCGCTCGAGATGACTCTCGAAGTCCGTGCGCTGCGCCGCGCAAAAGAAGCCGACGCTGTGCGAGGGTGCGCTATTCACCCCCAAAATCGGCACACTGCCGACGTTGTGTGACGCCGCGAGCAGGGTTCCGTCACCCCCCACCGCAATCACCAAAGCCGCGTCGGAGGTTTCGAACGCCGCATGGGCGCGCTCCAAGAACAGAGTCTTTGCGCCAATCCGCTGCAGCACGCGTTCGACCTCATCGATCGTCCGCGCGTGCTCGCGATGCGACGCGAGCCAGGTCGCCACGCTGGGATCGCGCTTCTTCAAAAGACTGCGCGCACGCGGATCGTCCTCCTCTTCGACATAACGGCGATAGGCCGTGCGCTTTGCCACGACGACGATGCGAGGGCGACTCATCCCAAACGCTCCTGAAGACGCCGCAGCACCAGCTCGGTCTTGGAGTCCTCGATGGCGCCGCTCCGGCACATGTCGAGCGCCTCGTCGAGCGACACGTCCACGATCTCGGCAAAGCGCTCGAGCGCAGAGCCGTCGAGCAGCGGCTCACCGCGTGCGCTCGGGTCGACCGCGACCTCGAAGAAAAAGTGGCGCTCGGCAACGAAGCCCGGCGCGGGGAACGTGCTCGGGCCCAAGGCGTGGAGCGCATCGAGCGCTACTGCAAAGCCCAATTCTTCGTGTAGCTCGCGCTGCGCAGCCCGCGCAACGCCCGCCGAGCTTCGCTCGTCCGACTCGACGAGCCCCGCAGGCAGTTCCCATAGCGCGCCGTCACACGCTTCTTCCGGCAGCGGGGAATGCGCGCGATCGCGGAGCGTGAGCGGTGGGCGCATGGCGCTGCGCAAGAATACGCGCCGCACACCACGCGCGTCCGAGAAATGCGCGGCGATCACCACCGCGTCGATGGCGGCGCGATCGATCGCGTCGTACACGAACGGCGGGCTGTGCGACCCATCCGGGTACGCGGCGCGGTAACGCCGGCGAATTAGCCGCAAAAACCCGGCGCCATCGGGCGAAAGCTCCTCCAACAATTCCAGCGTCAACTTGGGAAAGGAGAGAGTGCCGCTCTTGGGCATGGGGCGGGCATTCTACAGGGTTCGCGCCGTCCCAGGTCAGCTCGCGCGCGGCTCTGAAACAAAAAGGCATTACCGGGCGCGGAAAAGTGCGTGTTAAAAGCCGAGTGCTCGAGAGCGACGAGGAGGATCCATGTTCGAGAAACTCGCAGTCATAGGCTGCTGCCTGGTGGGGTCGACGCTGGCGATCGCGGCTCCGGCAGCACACGCGGACAAGCCCGCCGCACACGCCAGCCTCAACCTCGACAGCACGAAAAAAGCTCTCGAGAGCGGTGACGAGACGCGCACGCTTTCGGCGCTCGACCAGATCGAGCTGAGCGGAGATCGCAAAGCCGCCCCACTGGTGGACGCGCTGCTCAACCGTGGAGCGAACAGCAAGATCCTCCTTCGCGCCTTGGGCGTGGCCGGGGCGCTGGGCCAGGAGTCCTCGAGCGCGGCTCTCGCGCCGTACGTCAAACATCGGGCTCCTGACGTGCGCCGCGCGGCGGCACAAAGTCTGACGCGCACCAAGGGACCGGTCGCGGTGCAAGCACTGCGACAAGCACTCCGCGCCGGCGATCCGGCGCTCCGTGGCACCGCGGCCGACGGGCTCGGCGCGCTCGGCGCGAAAGACGCCGTGCCGGATCTCTTCGTCGTACTTCCCAAGGAGGTGCCAGAAGCCGCCGGAGCCATCGGCACGCTGTGCAGCAACGAGGACTGCAAAAAATTCGTCGCGCTACTCGGCAAGCTGCCGTTCGATGTGATGCAAAGCGGCTTTTTGCCGCTCCTACTTCGCACTAACCAGGAAGTGCCAGATACCCTGAAAATCCAGCTGATCGAGGAGCTACGGCGACTCGCGACCGCGAAGGCCAACGAACTATTGTCGACTGCGCTCGCTGCGTTTCCAGCCACTGGCAATCCCAAGGTAAAAGCAGCCATGGACGCCGCGCTCCACGGTCACTCCGTGTCAGGGGATGAACCATGAGCCGAGTTCTTCGGCTCGCGCGGGCAGGCGCTTGCTCTCTGCTCGCGGGCTGCGGCGCGGCGGGCGGCAACTCGGGCAGCAGCTTTGCGACGACTTGGCAAAATGACAATGGGCAGTCCATCGCCAACGTCGAGCAGCGCTTGCGAGCCCTGCCGTTGGTGGCGAACGCACGAGTCGTCGTCGGCGTGAACGAGACGGGTCTCGTGGCTGTCACGCTGGACGGCAAAGCCCACTGGACCCACGCGGTGCCAGCTACGTCCTTGCCCGTCATCGCCGGGAACCTCGTAGTTGTCGCCGAAGCCGATCAGATCGTCGCGCTCGACGCGAACACAGGGCAGAAGATTTGGAGCATTGGCAATCGCGGGCTTGGGCTGCGCGGAGCCGGCAATGACGGCACGAGCACCGCGCTCGTGCTCGCCGACTCACGGAAGAGCTTATTTTTGGCGATTTCGCCCACTGGCGCGACGCTGGGCTCCGCTCGGACCGACACGCCACTCGGCGTTCCCGCAGCGCGCGGTGGTGTTGCCTTCGTGCCTTGGAGCAATCAGTACGTGTCTGCGCTGGACATGAACAGCGGCGATGAGACCGGCCGACTTCTGACTCGTGAACAGGTGAGTCGCGCGTTGAATTTCGGTGGTCACCTATACTTCGGCGAGCGCGGCCTAGTGCGTTTGGACCAAAAGGTTCGCTTCGCCAGTACGAACCAAGCCAGCCACATCGGGCTACCAAAGCTCGAGCTACCCGGCAAACCTGGCTGGATCGACAGCGGCTACGAAAACTCGACGAGTGACGCCGACGCGCGCACCAAGATCCGCATCTACGCAGCGCCCGCAGAGACGCTGACGGGCGGCGTGACGCTCGGCGCAGGCACGTTCGCTGCGAGTTACTTTCGCGTCCTGTTTGGCTTGGACGCGAAGAACGGCGCCCTCACTTGGGTACGTTCGATGCCGGCCGACATCGTGGGCGGCGCGGCAGCAGCGGCGGGCTTCGTCGTGTGCGACAGCGCTGGCAAAGTGTGGTCCTTGGACAGTGCCGGCAATGATTCGGGCAGCCTAGATTTAGGCTCGAAAATACGGCGCTGCGTGACGGACACTGGCGCGGAGCCCATGGCCGAGGCGGGCGCCCATAACAGCCTGGCCACTCAGATTGGCCAAGCTCTCGACCAGCTCGAACCCGACATGGCCGAAGCGGAACGTTACTTGGTGAGCGAGCTCGGCAAACAGAGCGAGCCACAGGTGACCAAGATCTTGATCGACCTATCTAGCAGCCCTCGCATTTCTCCCGAGCTGCGCAGTGAAGCGCGACGCTTGCTCGCGCAACGCACGAATGGATCCGAGTACATGCTGGCGGCCCTCGAGCGCCATTACGATTTCGTGTCGGGCGTGCTGCTGCCGCCGCCCGTCGGACCGCTCGCTGATGCGCTTGCCGCGAGTGGTGAAGTGCGCGCCGCTCCTTTGCTCGCCAAACACCTGAATGACCCAGCTAACTCCGCAGACGACGTGGCACACGCCGCGCGCGCGCTGGTAAAGCTCGCCAGCAAAGACGAGTACGAGGACCTGCGGACGTTCTTTGCCCTGTACCGCGCCACTGCAGACGACGAGGCGCTCGTTGCTGCCGTCGTGGCCAGTGCCGAAGCACTGCTGCGCGTCGGCGGCGAGGCCGGTCGAACCGTGATCGACCGCGCCGCGCACGATCCTCTGACACAGAATGACGTCCGGCGCGCCTTGCCCGATCTGCTGATCAAGGCGCAAAACCTACAAACAGCACCCGCGGCGGCGACCACTTCAGGCGCGCCTGCCGCTGCCGCTGCCGCTCAGAATGAGCCCAAGGCGAGCGCCCGGTGATCGCCGGCAGCGCCGATGATACGCTGAGCGTTCGTCCATGACCTTCGAGCGCATCCGACATCGGTTGCAGAGCGGCCGGCCCCTGGTCGTCGACTCCGACACGGGAGCGTCGTTTCGAGCGCGCGGGGTAGAGTTGGATTCTCCGGGCGCGCTCGGCTCGTTGCTGCGTGAGCGTCCGACAGAGGTCTTGGCTCACTATCGAGCCGAGGTGCACTCTCGCGTGGATGTTTTGTCCGCGCTGACGGCCGACACGACACCGCGCGCGTTGGCGGAAGTGGGCATGCAACATCGCGCCGCTCAGCTCACCGGCCGCGCCGTCGAGCTCGCGCTCGAAGCCGCGTCGGAAAGCGAGAAACCGGTCGCCGTCGCGGGCGTACTAGGATCGGACATGGTGAGCCCGGTGGCAGCCGATCGCTTGCATGAAGAGCTCACCGAGCACGCCGCGCGCTTGGCGGCGGCGGGTTGCGAGCTGCTCCTCGCGCGTGGGCAAGGCTCGCGCCTCGGCTTGATGGCCGCCGTCGCAGCAGCCTCACAGACTGAATTACCCACTTGGGCGGTGCTCGAATGCATCGCTCAGGAGGATCTCACCAGCGCCAGCAATGCCGAAGCATTGGTGGAGGCCTTGGCACAGGCCGGCGCGAGCGTCGTGTTGCTCGAGGTATCACTCGTCGATATGGGCGTGGTCTATCTCGAGCGCTTTCGGGCAGCATTCGAGCTTCACGGCATGATTCCTGGCGTGCTCCTCGCGGCGAGTGCAGCTAGCCTGCGAGGTTTCCACGATGAAGACTCGGACCCTGAACGCTGGGTCGAACGCGCCGTCGATCTCAACCTGAGCGGGGCGCGCGTGATTGGTGGTGGAGCCGGCACCACCGAGGCCCACACGCAGTGCTTGGCCAGAGCGCTCGGCTCCCTTCATCCGTCGATTCCGACACGCCGTTCCGACACGGAACTCGACCGGGGTCCGAGCGGCTGGTAAACGCCCGAGCGCACCCTTTGTAGCGATCACTCCGAGCCCAGCTTGCGCTGGCCGCCAAGGGCACCAGGACTTACCTCGCGCCTTGTCTCGAGCTTCATCAGCCCCGCGCCTTGCGGCCCCACCTCACGAGATCAGAGACACCCGTGGATTCATCTGACGACCAGCGCTTACTTCGCAAAAGCGACGATCTTCTGGAGCTCTTTCAACAAGCGGAGAAGCCGCGCGCCCAATTTCGCATCGGCACGGAGGCGGAAAAATTCGCCGTCGATAGCCAAACTGGAGCGCCCCTTGCCTATGAAGGGGCCCGCGGCGTCACCCGGATTTTCGCAGCGCTGCTCGAGCACGGCTGGCGCGAAGAGCGTGAAACGCCCGAAGGCCCGGTGATTGCGCTGCATCGCGACAACGCGTCGATCACGCTCGAGCCTGGTTCACAGCTCGAGCTGAGCGGCGCCGCACTGAGTGACATTCACGAGACGCGCAGTGAGCTCGATGCACACTTGGCGGAGTTGTCCGGGGTCTCGAAAGAGATGAACTTGACCTGGCTCGGCATCGGCTTTCACCCGCTCGCACAGCAGAGCGATCTGGGGTGGGTGCCCAAACAGCGCTACGCCATCATGCGTGAGTACCTGCCCACTCGCGGCAGCGGCGGTCACGACATGATGCGCCGTACCGCAACGGTGCAGGCGAATTTCGATTTCTCGGACGAGGCGGACGCGCTGCGCAAGCTGGTCGTGTGTTTGAAGCTCGCACCGTTGGTCAACGCGCTCGGCGCCAATTCGCCATTCGAAGAGGGCCGGCTCTCTGGTTACAAGAGTCGGCGCGGCTTGGTCTGGCTAAACATGGACCCCGATCGCTCGGGGCTCATTGCCTCACTCTTGAATGCGCCCAAACCGAGCTACCGCGACTACGTCGAGTGGGCGCTCGACGCGGGCATGTTCTTGATCAAGCGGGGCGGGCACCCCATCGCCAACACGGGCCAAAAGTTTCGCGATTTCATGCAAAACGGCTACAAAGGTGAACGCGCGACATTCGGCGACTGGAAGCTGCACCTCAACACGCTATTCCCGGAGGCGCGTCTCAAGAGCACGCTCGAGGTGCGCAGCAGTGACTCACTACCGTCGCGCCTAGGCTGCGCAGTGCCGGCTCTGTTCACGGGTATCCTGTATGACGAGCAAGCGCTGGCAGAGGCCGACTCCTTTACGCGTGAGCTAGAGGTCGACACATTGCTGCGAGCCCGACGCGCACTGGTAAAGACTGGTTTGGAGGCTTCTGTCGGCGATCGCCCGATGCGTCAACTGGCCGAGCGTGTGCTGGAGATTGCGAACGGAGGTCTTGCTCGGCGCGCCCGACTGAATGAGCGCGGGCAGGACGAACGCATTCACTTGGAGCTGCTGACGCAGCTCGTTCAAAGCGGAAAAACGCCCGCGGACGCGATGCTGGAGGGTCTTTCACCGAACGCGACGCCAACCGTAGCCGACGTGATCGCGCGCGCCCACATCTGAGCTCAGGCAGCGCGCGCCAGGCGGATCTTCTCGGTTTGCCCAGCGCGATAAAAGGTGCGCAGCCGCTGCTGCGCGCGTCCGCGATCGCTCGCCAGAATTACGCGCGCCACGAAGCGCGCGGCAAGCTGGTGAGCCATGCGATAGCGCTCGCCGGCTTCGGTGCCTTCCTCGTCGAGGAAGCGCGGGCTGTCGAACATCCGCTCGAGTAGCCCCCGCGCCGAGTCCGTCGAGAACTCGAGCGACAGCACGAATTTGTCGACCTCTGCTTGAAGCTCGAGCTCGAGTTGCGTCACTGGCAGATGCACGCGCGCGCGCTCCGCCAGGTACAGAAAATGGCTCACCCCTTCC
>DATHOI010000009.1:0-25526 GCA_035485095.1 Polyangiaceae bacterium
CGCGCTGTCGCGTGACCATCCAGGCACGCTCGACGCGCTACGCGTGTGGAATCGGCGGAGCAAACGCCGTTCGTGCTAGCCGCTCTTACGGCCCGAATTTCGGCCCGGGACGCGCGCTGACGCTGTCGGCCGTGCTCGCGACATCCTTGCCGGCGCGCAGGCACGAGTAGCAGTCTCCGAGACCCAAGAAGCCGCAACCGCGATGGTCGTCGAAACGCTTCAACAGCGGCACGACGCGCGCGTCACCTTCGGTTGCTGCGCGGGCAAGCCAGCGCTTCACGCTGGCGCAGCCTTCTTTTTGCGCCTTGTTTACGTCGAGCAAGAGCTTGAGCGCGGGCGCGGCCTTGGCGCGCACGCCGTCGTCGTCCAGATAGCTGCGGGCGCGTTTGCTGATCGCCGCTTGGCTCGGCACGGCCTTGGTCGCCTCCCAAACGTCGTACAAGAGGTCGACGCCGTCGGCGCCGAGGCCGGACGACGCGAGCTTGAGCGCGTCGTCGGACGCCTGCGAGTCGAGCGCGGCTAGCCGCACGTCGCTGAGCAACGTGGGATCTTTGGCGAGCGTCGGCAGGGCCGCGGTGCCCTTCTGGTACGCGGTGAGGCTCGCCGAAAGCTGAGCGAGCTTCGCGTAGCCGTGACCCAGCGCTCGCCATTCGGCCTCGGTGCGCGTCTTCTCGGGGCGCGCGGTGAGCTCGGCGAGCGCCGTCTGATCGCCCGATTCTGCCCGCGAAATGAGCTCGCTGAGCTGCTTGTCCTTGGGTTTAGCGACCTCCGTAACCGCGCCGTTCGACGCCGAGGCCTCGCCGCTCTTGCCGCCGAATAGCAGCGAGCCCAGCACGATCAATGTCGCGATACCGAAGACCGAGGCGAGCGCGCCCGCGCCCAGGAGCCAGAGCGGCACGCCGCGCCGACCGAGCATGACCTCGCGTCGCAGTAAGGAGGCAGCGGGAGCCCCGAGAGCCAGGGACTGCGGGGCGGTTTGGCCGAGCACCGTGGGCGCGTAGCCAGACGGGGGCGGTGCCTCGCGAAGTAGCCCCGAAGCTCGGGTCGAATTCACGACGGCACTGAGCCGCGCGCGAGTCACCGGCCCGGAGGGCGGCGTGCCCGCAAAACCGAGCGATGACGACGGCGCGCCCAAGATCACGTCGATGCGCTCGATCAATTCTTGAGCGCTCTGCACGCGTTCGGCAGGACTCTTGCGCAGCAAGAGCAACACCAGATCGTTGATCATCGGGTCGAGCCCAGCGGGCAGAGGCGGCGGATCCGCCGTCAAGTGGCGCGTCAGCACGACCACCAGGTCCTCGTCCTTGAACGGCGAGACCCCGGACAGCATCTCGTACAGAATCACCCCGACGGTATATAAGTCAGCGCGCGCATCGACCTGCTCGCCACGCGCCTGTTCGGGCGACATGTACTCGGGCGTGCCGAACACGGTGCCGATTTGCGTGAGCGCCGGTTGGTCGCCCGCGTCCTCGACTTTGATCTTGGCGATGCCGAAGTCGAGCACTTTGACGTAGTCCGCGTCGCCGTCTTTGTCGACCAGCATCACGTTGTCGGGCTTGAGATCGCGATGCACGATGCCCACGCCGTGCGCGGCTTGTAACGCCTCCGCGATTTGGCGCGCGACGCGCAGCGCGCGCTCCGGTGCCAGCGCGCCCTCGCTGTCGACCAGCTTGGAAAGGCTGTGGCCCTCCACGAACTCGAGCGCCAAGTAGAACGAGCCGTCCTCCAACTGACCAAAGTCGCTGGCTGACACGACATGGGGGTGCGCGATGCGCCCGGCAGCCACGGCCTCGCGTTCGAAACGGGCCACGACCTCGGGAAATGCCGTCATCTCGCGGTGCAGCACTTTGACCGCCACGGCCTTGCGCATGTGCACGTGCTCGGCGCGGTACACCGCACCCATGCCGCCGCTGCCCAAGAGCTCCTCGATGCGGTAGCGCCCGGCGAGGACGGTGCCGAGCAGAGCATCGCCTTCTGCGGCGTGTTCGTCCTCGCGAGTGCTCACTGCGCGGTATTCTGGAAAGCTTTGTGCCAAGAGTCGAGCGCTAGTTCCTAGCTACGGCTAGCGCTTGGCGGAGGGTAAGAGGCGTGGCGCAGCGCCACTAGAATTTGTGCTGATTCCTCGATGTAGGACAATCTTTGCTCCGGCCTCGCGTCCGCGTGCGTAGGCTTCGGACCCGTGTCCGACCGCGTAGCGCGTCCAACGAATGCGCGGGTGACGTTTTCGAAAGAAGCCTTCGAGCGCTGGGTCACCGACCCAGACCAGCCCCTCCGCCTTGGATTTCTTCCGTTCACGGTCGAGTCGATCGCGAAATCCGGCCATGACGCCGGCCACGAAGGTGAGGCGCTTCGCCCCCTTGCCGGACGCCGTTTTGCGATATTCGCGAAACAAGCGCTCTGCAGTCACATTTAAAAACGTGTGCACGTAGTCCGCGAGCTCGAGATTCGCGAGCGAGCCGCAGATCTCGAGCACGCTGCCGCGCTTGCCCGCGAGCGCTCGCCAAACCGGCACCCAGATCGTCTGCACGAAGAAGTGATCGGCTAGGATGCCTGCCAAAATACGCTGCGCCTCGCTGACGCGACCCGTTGGCTCGCCCAGGTGGCGGAAGGCGTGCGCCGGAGCGCGTCCGCTCACCGCCAGGTCGATGTTGTACTTGAGCATCAAGCGTTGCGCGGCGCTCATCGCAGCCTGCGCCTCGTGCTCGTTCGAGCTCTCGGCTAGAGCGAGCAGCTTCGCGATACGCTCGAGCAAATGCTGGTCGACGCTGTTCGCCTCGCGCACCGCGGGCACGCCGGCTGCGCTCGCGTCGATGCCGCGCTCTTCACAGACACGTCGAAAAGCCGCGCCGTGCATGGCGTCATCGGGTTGGCCGAGCACTTCATCCACGTACTGATGGGCCATCTCGTGCTTGAGCACCTCGACGAGCACGCCCCAGCCGTGATCGAGCAGCAGCGAACGCGCGATCTCGATCACGCGCAGCGCGCCATTCCACAACCCGAGGCGAGCGCTCGAATCGACCAACATCACCGCTGGGCGCCGCAGCTCGAAGCGGAAGAGCGCGCCGTTCAGGTCCTCCCACGTGCGGAGGATGGCGTGGGTCGAGGCTCGTTCGAGCTCCTCGCTGAGCCGTTCCGTGCGGGCTTCCATGTTTCGGACCGAGTGTGTCACGCGAGGTGATTTTTGCTAGCGTCAGCCGAATGAGCCGCAACGACGACGCCCTTCGCTATCACCGTGAAGGTCGCCCCGGAAAGATCGAGGTCGTTTGGACGAAGCCCGTCGCATCCCAACTCGATCTGTCGCTCGCTTACTCTCCGGGTGTCGCGGCGCCCTGCTTGGAGATCGCCAAAGACCCCGAGGCGGTCGACCTGTACACCGCGCGTCGCAACCTGGTCGGCGTGGTCACCAACGGCACCGCGGTGCTCGGCCTCGGCAACATTGGTCCGCGCGCGGCCAAGCCCGTGATGGAGGGCAAGGCCGTGCTGTTCAAGCGCTTTGCCGACATCGACGTGTTCGATATCGAAGTCGACGAGGTCGACCCCGAGAAGTTCATCAACATCGTGCGTGCGCTCGAGCCGACCTTCGGCGCCATCAATCTAGAAGACATCCGCGCGCCCGACTGCTTCGTGATCGAGCGCGCGCTGCGCGAGCACATGAAGATCCCGGTCTTTCACGACGACCAGCACGGGACGGCCATTATTTCCGCGGCCGCCGTGCGTAACGCCGCCGAGCTGCAAGACAAACCCTTGGCCAGCCTGCGCGTCACGTGCATCGGCGCCGGAGCCGCAGCCACGAGCTGCATGCAAATGTGGGTTCGCATGGGCGTCTTGCGCGAACACATCACGCTCGTCGACGTAGGCGGCGTGCTGTACGAGGGCCGCGGCGACATCGACGAGTTTCGCGCGGCGTTCGCGCGCCCGAAGAGCGACGGTCGGCGCACTCTCGCCGACGCCATGGTCGACGCAGACGTGATGATCGGCCTGTCTGCGGCCGGCGTGGTGAACGCCGCCATGCTCAAGACGATGGCCAAAAAGCCGATTATTTTCGCGCTGGCCAACCCCGACCCGGAGATCGGCTACGCCGAAGCGTTGGCAGCCAGACCCGACGCCATCGTCGCCACCGGACGCAGCGACTTTCCGAATCAGGTCAACAACGTGCTCGGCTTCCCGTACATCTTCCGGGGCGCGCTCGACGTCCGCGCGACCACGGTCAGTGAGGAAATGAAGGTCGCTGCGGCCGAGGCCATCGCGCGCCTCGCGCGGGAGGACGTGCCCGACCAGGTGCTGCGCGCCTATGGGCGGCACCGCATGCGCTTCGGTCACGACTACATCATCCCCAAGCCCTTCGACAATCGCGTCTTGTATTGGGTTGCGCCCGCGGTCGCGGAGGCGGCCATCGCGAGTGGCGTCGCGCGCGACCGCATCGACATCGCGGAGTACAGCGAGCGGCTGTACCGCACCATCTCGCCCACGCGGCGTGTGCTGTGGAACATCACCGAGACTGCCAAGACGGATCCGCGACGCATCGTGTTTCCCGAATCGGAGAACGACAATATTTTGCGGGCGGCGCAGCGCATCATCGAAGAGGGCATCGCCAAGCCGATTCTGCTCGGAGTGCCCGAGCGTATTCATGACCACGCCCAGAAGCTCGGCTTGCACCTCGAAGGCGCAACCATCGTCGACCCACGCCAGAGTGATCGCCTGGAGACGTACGTCGAGGGCTATTGGAAGAAACGCGAACGGAAAGGCGTCACGCGGCACGCCGCTTGGAAAGAGATCCGCCGCTCGCGCACGGCCTTCGGTTTGATGATGCTCGAGCTCGGTGACGCGGACGGGCTCGTGGCTGGCGTGCGCCAAGACTATCCGGCGACGATACGACCCGCGCTGCAGATCATCGGCATGCGCGAAGGCGTGCGACGCGCTGCGGGCATGTACATGGTGATCACCAAGAGCGGCGTGCGCTTCTTGGCGGACACGACGATCAACATCGAGCCAGACGCTGAAACGCTGGCCGAGATCGCGCTGCTCGCCGCCGAGACCGTCACCGATCTCGGTCTCGAGCCGCGCGTGGCCATGCTCTCGTTCTCCAACTTCGGCGACGCGCCGCATCCGCAATCACAAAAAGTGGCCGCTGCAACCGCGATCGTGAAAGCGCGCCGCCCCGAGCTGATGGTCGACGGCGAGATGCAAGCCAACGTCGCTCTCGACGAAGAAGCGCGCGCGCCCTACCCCTTCAGCCGGCTGAAGGGCGCCGCCAACGTGCTCATCTTCCCGAACCTGGACGCAGGCAACGCGGCCTACAAGCTGCTCGGAGTGATCGGCGAAGGCGACGTGATTGGTCCGATGGTCCTCGGCATGAAAAAGCCGGTAAACGTGCTGCAGCAAGGCGCCAATGTCGACGCCATCGTGCACATGACCGCGATCACGGTGGCGCGCGCGATTCGACTCGAACCGCGCGCACGCTGAGCGAGCCACAGCGTCAGCCAAGCTCGCACTGAGCGAACCCACGCGCGTGCCACGTCGAACGGACGCTCGCGCCGCCGAAGGCAGCGGCGCGCTGCGACGTCACGCGTGACCATCACCAGCGCTCGAAAAAAAGTTTGACCCGCAAAGTCCCGCGCTGTTCGCGCGCTGCAGCCAGAGTTCGGTGATCAGCTTTTTCGGGGTCGGACACAGGTTCGTCGAGGCCGGACACTAAAGGCCATATCGCTGGAAAACGGCCGTTCTACGGCTGGCTTTGGTGGCGCGCCGTAGTGCAATTTTCGATTCCAGCTAGCCACGACCATCCCGTACATCGAGCCGGTTTGCCTTTGGTGCATTTCGAACATGGGTCCGCGACGAGTCCCCCGCCACTCGGGCACAAGCATGTTGATTAGGCCAGTCACGATAGGTTTTTGGGCGGCCCTGGTGCTCGCAAATAGCCTGCGCGCGGCGGTCGCTAGTGCTGCGCCCGCACCCGCTGCAACCAGCGCTGACGAGTCGGACGACTCCGACGCAGACAAACCCGCAGACAAACCGACGGCCAAGCCGAGCACCGAAAAAACCACGCCGGACGACGCTCCGCCCAGCGCCGCAAAGCCGCCTCCCGCCGAGCTCGCCGCAGCCACGCCACCAGACGACGACTCGCCGCTCACGTTCCACAGTCAGGGTTGGACCGCAGCGATTTATGGCTTTGCGGAGCTCGATATCATGGCCGACTCGAGCCAGAGCTTCATCGAAGGCAGCTTGAGCAATACGCTCGCGCGACCGAACACGGTCGCTGGCGACAACCCGCGCGTGCAGTTCACCGCACGCAATTCGCGACTCGGCTTCAAGATCGGCGCGCCGGATTGGAACTCGATCAAGACGTCTGCGGTCGTCGAGATGGACTTCTTCGGCGACGAGGCGGCGACCGATCGCCAAGACTCAGCGTACACGGCCGGCCCAATTCGCATGCGCCACTACTACGCGAAGCTGGAGTCGCCGGTCATCGACGTGCTCGCGGGTCAGTATCACGATTTGTTCGCCTGGGGCGGAGCGGGCTTTTATCCCAATTCTGTCGCGTTTTTGCCACTGATGGGCGAGGTCTATCACCGAAACCCACAGCTTCGCCTGTCCAAGACCTTTCGCAGCAACGCCGCCGATTTCGAGATCGCGGTGGCCGCGGTGCGCCCCGTGCAACGCGACGCCGCCGTGCCCGACGTGCAGGGCGGGCTGCGCTTGGCGATCAACGGTTGGCGCGGTGCCAGCGCACCGGGCGCGAGCCGACCGGTGTCAGCGCCGGCTGCATTGGGTGTGTCCGCGGTCGGTCGTCGCCTGTCGGTCACTGATTTCTCTCCAACGCCCGCTAATCCGCAGACGGGCACGGCCTGGGGCATGGCGGCCAACGCGTTCCTGCCCATCATCCCGGCGGCGGGCTCGGACTTGAGCAACGCGCTCTCGGTCACGGGCGAGCTCACCGTGGGCTCGGGTATCTCCGACTTGTATCCGGGTCTGACGGGCGGCGTGGGCTTCCCAGCGCTGCCGAACCCGAACAACTTGGAGGCAGTTCCGACCTACACGCCGAACATCGATCCGGGCATCGTCACGTTCGACGCGAACAACCGGCTGCAGCCGATCAAGTGGACCGCGCTGGTGCTCAATGCGCACTACCACTTGCCGATCGCAGACGGCAAGAAGCTCTGGATTTCTGGGACTTACTCGCTGGTCAAGTCGAGCAACGCTTTGGCGCTGACCCCCACTCAGGGCCGCGCCTTCGTCTGGGACAACGGCCAGTACCTGGACGCGAATTTGTGGTGGGGCGTGACGCCAGCCGCACAAGTTGGGCTCTCATTCGAGCGCACACAACAGACGTTTGGAGACGGCACCGTGGCGCACAACGATCGAGGAGAGGGTGCCTTCTACTTCTTTTTCTGAGTGGGGCTCGCAGTGCACTGCGCAGCCTCGCGAACGCACGTCCATTGCGTGGTCCTAGCGAGCAACGCGCGACCACGCAGCTATTTTTTTGAAGGAGTTGAAAATGCAAACGCGATACCTCGGACTGCCTCTGTTACTCGGGCTTGCCGGCAATGTTCTCAGTGCGTGTGGCTCGAACGCCGAGCCACCGATCACGACCCTGGGCAATACGTCCACGGCTGGTGAGAGCTCGACCGCCGCGGGCGCAACCTCGTCGGCCGGCAGTGGCGCTGGCGGCGCTAGTGCAGCAGGTGGCTCGAGCAGCGCGGGGGCGTCCGGCAGCGGGAATCAGGGCACTGCAGGCAGTGCAGGCGCCCTGGGCAGCGCCGGTGCGACGGGCAGCGCGGGCGCTGGTTCGACGATGTCCGCGGGTTGCAACAAGCCGCTGCCCGCGCTGGTCAAGACCGGAACCTGGTCGGACATGGCAGACCAATCTCAGCAAGCCGGGCTGCCGCCGCCCATCGACGTGCCGTGCGACGGAACGAACACCTATCCGCCGTGCGTCAACGGCATCGAAAAACGCGGTTACTACGTGTACGTCAACCCGGGTTACGACCCGAGCAAGCCGAGCAAGGTGATCTACGAGGGCGCTGGCTGTGACGACTCCAGCAAAGCTGACGGCGGGACGTCGGGTTACGCCTACTCGTCCGTCGACCAAGCATCGGCCGAGCAGGTCATTCAAGTCGGCCTCGACTACGACCGAAACGACGAGTGTTACGACAACACGAATCCGGACTCGAACGACTTCAAGTATTTTCCCATCGTACAGAAGGCGATCGAGGACAATTTCTGCGTCGATACGACGAACGAGATGTACTCCGGGTACAGCTCGGGCGCGTGGCTCGGCAATCAATTCAGCTGCGCATTTCCGAGCACGTTCCGCGCCATGGTGTTTGCGACCGGCAACGAGCCGACGCAGCAGCCGACTTGCGCCGCGCCCACACACCCCATCGCGGCGATGTTCTTGCATGATCTAAACGACACCATCAACACCTACGCGGGCATGCTGCCGGGCTGCTCACGCATGCTCAAGATCAACGGTTGTTCGACGACGACCTGCGATCCCTCGAGCACGACCACGACCACGACGTACGCCTATCCGACGACCATCGGTGCTCCGCAGAGCATGGCGTGCGTGTCGTTCAACGGCTGCCCGGCGGACGGTCCGGTGGTGTGGTGCACGACGCAGCTCAACAAGCCCAGCGATCCCCTGACCGAGCACTACGCCGACGGCAACCCGCAGTGGATTACGCCGCTCTTCTGGAGCTTCCTGAACAAGTTCTAACCCGACGCTGTAAAGGCCGAGCGCTTTCTCGAGGCGAGCCGCAATGAAACCCGCACACCGACCGCGCATCGCAACGCCAAACGTTTTGGCGCTGATCACTTTGGCGTTGCTCGCGGCCCTTGGTTGTAGTGCCAAGGGCGTCGAGGGCGCGTGCGCGGCCGGTGCGACGTGCGGCGGCAGTCCCGTCGGCACTTGGGACCTCGCGGGGCGCTGTCAGTACCCCGCCGAGCACCCGGACCAGCCGCTCGGGCCTCAAGAACAGGAGAAAAACCCACTCTTTCCCAGCCTAACGCCGTCACAAGCGCAGCAGACCACCGACGGCGACTGGTGCTCGGAGCTGTACTACAGCCCACAAGACAACCGAGCGCCCGATCCGAACAGCAAGATCAAGGCCGTGAACTTGTGGCACGACGCGCCCGCCGTGGTCGGCGGTCAAATTACCTTCAACACCGACTCGGGTGGCAACCCCACCACTTACAGCACGGCGCTCGACTTCGCAGGTCAGGACATCACGCACTTTGCGCCGCTTTGCCTGGAGTTTTACGGCGCACAACCGACTTGCTCCGATCTCGCGCTGAACCTCACTGATTTCTATGCGCAAGCCGCGGGCGTGGACGCCTCGAACAATCCGCTGCCGCCCAGCTTTCAGAATATCGTCTGTCAGGCTGGCTCGGACGGAGGGTGCGACTGCGGTTACGACTACGACGTCGCGCTGACCGACAGCGGCAGTTGGAGCTTTGCCGGGTCGATCCTAACCGAAACCAGCGATCCGAATTCGTACTTGTACAATGGGCAACAGGTGGGCTCGCAGGCGCCAACGGGACTCATGGTGGCCTCGACCTGTCAGAGCGGGGATACCCTCACACTGACCGGCTACAACGGCGGGAACCTGTCCAACGCACCAGGCCTGCGAGTGCTCACCTTGAGCAGGCATATGTAGTCATGAGCCGCTTGGCGACATCGGGCTCGGCGACCAGCGCAAATTGGGTACGAGCGGGCGCGTTGCTCGCGCTGCTCAGCGCACTCGCCGCCTGCAGTGGCAAAGGCGTCGCGGGGAAATGCCCCGACCTGCCCGCGTGCGGTGGAGATCCATCGGGCGTTTGGCAAGTTCAGTCCGAGTGCCAGTTCGATGTTCCAAAGGCGCCCGTGTCCACGGGCTCGATCGCATCGGCGTACACGACTCCCCAAACACCGGCCCTCGCAAGTCCGCCGCCGATCCCGACCAACTCGGGCGACTGGTGCTCCGGCCTCGTCTACTACGCGCCCAGCGCGGCCGACGGCGGCACGATCGGCGGCATCCAATTCTACCCGGCGCCCTTGGACTTCCTCAAAGGCACTGTCACGTTCACGCCCGGTGCGGACGCAGCAAGTCAGCTTTACCAGTTTACGATTCAGGTCGCGACGACGCCGCAGCTCACGCACTTTACGCCCACGTGTCTGCAGGCGTACGGCGCCAACCCAACCTGTGACGAGCTGACTTACGGCCTCGCTCATCAATCGCTACCGAACTATCAGAACGTCGCCTGCAGCACGGCGTCGGATCAGGGCTGCGATTGCACGTACGACTTGGGAGACACCACGGGTGATAGCGGGAGTTGGCGAGTCGAAGGCAATACGATCTACACGTTCAACAATCCGTCCGGCAATCCGCCGCAAGCGATGGACTTTTGCGTGAACGGCAACACCATGACGCTGAGCGGAAAAGACGGCTCGCACTTGAACGGCTCCGCTGGCGTGCGCTCGATGGTACTCACCAAATGTGATGCCAGTGGCTGCGGCTCCGACGCTGGCAGCTAGCGCGGGCGTACGCCGCGCCGTTTGGTGCCCGGACGGCGCCCGAGCCTACGGAAAAACCGGTATTTTTTCGGGCCTTGCCAGAGAGCGGCAGAGCGCGTGATCTTGTGCAATTCGGGCACGGTGGCATGCTGCCGAGATGCCTACCGACAACTTCGCTTCCTTGATGACCACGAGCGGCGCGGCGGACCGCGCCCGACGCCGGCTCAGCCGCGGGGAAGTGCTAGACGCGACCGTGATGCAGATCGCGAGCGACTTCGTGTTCGTGGACGTGGGCACGCCGAGCGACGGCCGCATTCCGCGCGTTGACTTGCTCGACGCCGACGGCAAGGTGCGCGTTTCCGTGGGCGATCAACTGCGCGTCAGCGTGGTCGAGCCGCGCTTCGAGGGCTCACTGCTCAAAGCGCTCGGCCAGTCCGCCCCGCCCGGTGAAGCGCCGCGACCGGATGAAGTGCTCACCGGCAAGGTCACCCGCATCGAGAAGTTCGGCGTCTTCGTGTCGACGCCCAAGGGCGACGGCTTGATTCCCATCCGGGAGCTGCCACTGCCGCCCGGTTCGGATCACCGAAAGCTCTTTCCCGTCGGCAAGGAGCTGACCATCGTGGTGCTCGACGCGAACGCGCAAGGCAAGCTCCGCTTCAGCGCGACGCGTGTCGCGCGCGTGGAAGAAGAGCAGAACTTCCGTGACTTCTCGACCTCCAGCGCTGAGCCCGTGGCCGAAGCAGCACAGAGCCCACAGACTCAAAAGAAGCCGCCCCCAACGACGGGCTTCGGCAGCTTGGGCGATTTAATGCGCGGAAAGCTCGGCGCTGCGGCGGCCCCGGCCGTGCCGGCTGCCCAGAAACCGGCCCGCGTTGCGGACGCCCCCAAGCCTCAGCCGTCACAGGCCATCAGGCAAGAGCGTGGGGACGTGATCAAGCGCAAGCGCTGACCCGAGAACACCGTGCTTTAGCGTGTCATTTCAAGCAAAACCAGGCAAGCCCGCGCCGCGCTTCGGAAACACCACCTTGCGCGTCACGAGATCATCGACCGTTTCGCGCAGCGTTTCTCCCGGGTCGCGCGCGCTGAAACCGAGCTCGCGCTCCGCCTTGCTCGAACTGCAATACCAGTAGTACTGCGCCATCTCCACGCTCACCTCGTCCACCGGGGGCTCGCCACCGATGGCGCGGATCGCCTTCGAGAACAGACGATTGACGCCGATGGCCAGCGGCCGAGAGCGCGGCATGCGAAGGAGCGGTGCTTTGACACCGCTGATGCGTTCGAGGCGTTGAAAGAACGCAGCGACGGTCATGTTCTTCGCGTTCAGGATGTAGCGTTCGCCGGCGCGCCCCCGCTCGAACGCGAGCCACATGCCGCGCGCCGCGTCACGCACGTCGACGAAAGCGATACCGCCGCCGGGGATCGCCGGGATCGAGCGATCCAGGAATTTGCGAATGTCTCCCGTCGACGATTCGCGCGTATCACCCGGGCCGAGCAACAAGCTCGGGTTCACCAGAATGACCTCGAAATCCGGGGGCTGATTGGCGTCCAGCGCTTCACGCTCGGCATATAGCTTGCTGCGGTAGTAAGGCCACATCGCCACGAGCTCGAGTGGAGCCCGCGCGCTTTCGTCCGCGATTTGTTCGGCGTTCTTGCTGACCGCGAGCGTGCCGCTCGTGCTGGCCACGACGACGCGCCGAACGCCTGCCGCGCGTAGCCCGGCGAGCGCGCTCCGGGTTCCGAGCACGTGCGCCTGATGCAACTCTTCCCCGGCGTCGCGATCGCGCGTCACTTTGCCAGTCGCGAGAAACGCACCGCTGCAGCCACGCGCGCTTTCGGCGACCGCCGCGGCGTCGAGCACGTCCAGCGCGCGAACGGGCAAACCCTCCAGTTCACCGCCGGAGCGCGACACGAGCACCAGCTCGTGCCCTTGGGCACGCAGCACGCGCACGAGATGACTGCCCAAAAAACCCGTCGCGCCACCGACCCAGAATTTTTGGGTTGGTACGCCTTGATCGACACTAGACACGATTAGTTTCCGGTTCCCTGAAGCTGGAAGGCCTTTTGGAAGGTGAACAAAAGCTGAATGTTGTTCGACTTCACGGCTCCCGCGACGAACTCAGCGGGGGACGGCGTGTACTTCTCACGAACGATGCGCGTGAACATGGCGGGCGAGGTCTTGAGCACGCAGTCTGCGGGGCTCTCGACTTTGCCGGCGATCACCTCGCAAGAGTTCTCCGTGATGCGCACGCTCCAACGCTCGGTGTCGCCGAGCGAGAAGTAGAAACTGACCGGCTTCTCCACGCTGCCCGCCAGAAAGCGTGTCTTCAGCTCATGAAACACCGGGGCGAGCGTGCGGTCCTCGACGACCGGGGGCGGCGCGACGACGTCTTTCTGCTCGATATCCTTCAAGTCGAGCACGCCGCCCTTCGACAGCTCGACCACCGCGCGTTCGGCGAGCTTGGCTACGATGCGTGACGCTTCGCTCATCGGCAACCCTTTGGTCAGCCGCTTGAGCTCACTGGCGATGAGCGGCAAACCGATGCGCGCTTCCACGTCGCGCTGGCGCGGCAAGGTGCTGCCTTTGGGCAAGGCGGCGTGCGTGCCGCCCAGCCAAACCGGCACGATGTCCTTGTCGTGATGCAAGGCCAAGTGCCCCAGTGACGCCTTGAACTCGGCGATCGTGCCGTCCGGACTGCGCGTGCCTTCCGGGAAAATCAGCACTGTTTTTCCCTGCTCCAATAGATCCCCCGCTTGGCGCAGGGCTTGGCGCAAGGAACCACTGCGCGTCATCGGCACGAGGTTGGTGAAGTTTTCGAAGTACGCTTTTCGGAAGCGATTGCCCTCGAAGAAGTAGTCCTGCGCGGCCAAGGACACCATGTCTTCCCCGTAGCGTCCGAGCGCGTATTTGACGAGCCCCATGTCCAAGTGGCTCGCGTGATTGGCGGCGATGATCGCGCTGCGGTTGAGCGGGATGAACGCTCGCCCCGTCACCTTGGTGCGCAATACCTTGTCGTAGAAGCCCATCTGCGCCCGGCCCATCCAATGCATGGCGGCTTCGCGCAGGGCAGGTGGAATCTCCAGAGGCTTCGTCGACTCTTGCTCGATGTCAGTCGTGCTCGCCAGCTTGTGGGCGTCGCGAGTGTCACGCACGGCCACCTCGACTTCAGCAACGGAAATCGCCGCGCTCAGGCGCTCGGCGTCGAGCGAGTGGCCGACTTGTGCCTCGAGCGCGACGAGCAGCTCGAGCAGCATCAGCGAATCGAAGCCAAAGTCGCCGCGTAGCGTCATTTCTCCGTTAATTTGCGCGGGATCACGGCGCGCAATGACACCGATGGCAGAGCGCACGAGAACCGATGCGCGGTCACGCGAACCGCTATTCGAGCTGGGCGCCACCTCCGTGGCGGCCAGCGCGCGCTCGATCAAGCGACGCACGTCCCCGCGCTTGACCTTGCGTGAAGAGGTGCGCGGCAAGGGCGCGTCGAACACCAAGATCAGAGCCGGGCGCTGGTTCTGTGGCAAGCGGGCGAACGCCGCGTCGAGCGCCGCGCGAACGCGCTCATGACGCTTGGCGCGCAGCGTACTCTCGTCTGCCTCCGGAATGGCGACGCAGGCGAGTCGCTCGCCGCCGCGGCTATCCGGAACGCCGAGCACGGTCAGCTCCTTCACGTGCTCCAGGCTGCCGATGCGCGCTTCGACGTCGTCGGGATAGACGTTCTCGCCGCTCGACGCGACCACTACGTCCTTGGCACGGCCAACCAGCGTGAGCTGGCCTTTGCGATCCATTTTGCCCAGATCGCCCGTGCGCAACCAGCCGCCGTCGATGATGACCGCGTTCGTGGCTTCTTGATCGCCGGCGTAGCCGAGCATCACGTTCGGGCCACGCGCCAAAACCTCGCCCACGCCCTCGGCGTTGGGAGTCTCGATCTTCAGTTCGACGCCAGGAATGGCCTTGCCGACGTTGCCAGCCTTCGCCCGCGGACCGCCCGGCGCGACGCTGAGCACGGGGGACGCCTCGGTCAACCCGTAACCTTCGGCCAAGTGCAGACCGAGCCCGGCAAACAGGTGGTGCGTGCTCTGCGGCAGCGCAGCACCACCGCTGACCAAGAATTTGAGGTGACCACCGAGCGCGTGATGAACCGGGCCGAACAACAATTTTCCCGTGTCGACGCCCAGATTCTTACCGAGCGAGCGATTCAGCTCGATCGCAAACTCGAAGACTTGCGACGCGAATGCGCCGTGCTCGGCGATGCGCGCGACGATGCGCCTCTCGAGCATCTCCCACAACGCGGGCACGCCGATCAGCGCGGTGATCTTCCCGGCTTGCAAGCCCGCCATCAGACGGTCGGCGTTCAGCTCGTCCAAGTAGACGATGCGCGCGCCGCGCGACAACGGCAGCAGCATGCCGCAGGTGAGCTCGAAGGTGTGGTGTAGCGGCAGCACACTCAGCACGCGGTCGCCCTTGCCGAGTGGAAAGAGCGGCGCCAGCGACGCGATCAGCGAGGTGAGATTCTTGTGCGTGAGTTGCACGCCCTTGGGGCGCCCGGTCGTGCCGCTCGTGTAGATGAGCACGGCCACATCGTCGGGCTCGACGGAGACGCCGAGCCCGATCGAGCCATTTTCAGCCATCGCGAGCAGATCGCAAAAGCGCACCGCGCTCGAAAGGCCGTCCCCCAGGCGTTCCTTCACTTGTGCATCAGCGATGAAAACTCGTGCGCCGGAGGCAGCCTGCAGATTCTGCGCCGCGTGCAGATCGATGTTCGGATCGAGCGGAACCACGGTGGCGCCCGCTTTCAGAATGCCGAAGAAGGCAATCGACCATGCGGGGTGATTCTGCGCCGCGAGCAGCACGCGATCGCCGGGACGAACCCCGGCCTCGATCAAGCGCGCGGCGCAGGCCGCGGAGTGCTCGCGCCATTCGCCGAACGACAAGCGACTGAGGCCGTCTTTCTCGGTCCGCTGCAGCGCTACACCGAGCTCGAAGCGCTCCGCCATTTCATCGAGCAGCGCGGGCAGTGTTTCGTGGCGTTCGGGGGCCTTCTTCGGCCGCCGCAGACGCTCCTCGATCTGCGGGAACACCCAGCGCTCGAGACCGGGGACGTGCACGTCCAAGAACCACGACCGCCAATCAATGCTCTCGGGCGACCAATCGACCAGTGCTTGCTCGGCCTCCGACAAGCGGGCGTGCGCCGCGCGCGTGTTGTCGCACCGAAAAATGTAGTGAAATTGGCTCGTAAACGGCAAAAATACCGTGAGCACGTTACCGACCTTGCGCTGTCCCTCGGAGAAGTCGAGGAGGACCTTGGCGGCGGGCTTCAAGAGCGGCGCGGCCGGGCCCACCGCTGCTTTGCGTAGAAGCGTCGAGAGAGTCTTGCTCTGTTTGGCGATCACGTTCGGGCCGTACTTCTCGAACTGGCTCTTCGAGAGCATGGCGCCCTCGTAGTGCGACTGCAAAAACGACAGCACGGGGCCGCCCTTGCCGGTCTTTTGGAAGTAGCGGCGCTTGTACAAACCACTCAGCTCGAAGAAGCGACGCATGGTGCACGGATTCGAGTCGCTCGAACCGAGCTGATACACGGGCTTCGCCGTCCCTTCGAGCAGCTCGCCGAGCGCGAGAGTGAGGCCAGCCGCGACCATGTCGCACGGAATCACGTCGAGGTAGTTGTCGGAGCCCGGGATCTGTAGACCGCCTTGACGCACGATGAAGATCAAGGGCGCGCTAGTATTGACGCCCTCGTTCCAGCCGGGAAACGGAAACTTCGAGGTCGACTCGACGACCGCGGGGCGCACGATGGTGAACGGCAACCCGGACGAGGCCGCGATCTGCTCGCCGATGGCCTTGGTGTACGTGTAGGTGTTGGGGAAGCCCCAAAATTGAGCGCGTTCCATGCCCATTTCGGCCAAGCGCGCCTCGACGAACTTGCGTTTCACGCGACGCACTTCGGCCTCGAGCACGTTGCCGCGCCCCGGCTCGTTGCGCTCGAGCAAATTCTTCTTCGCTTCGTCGAGGAAGCGACTCTGCCGAAACGCGTCGCTCGCGCGATGGCGCGCCTGCTCGATCACGTCCAAGCACTCGGCGATTTCACGATCGGGATCCCAATGCGAGCGTTCCAGCTCCGCGGCGCGCGGGAACGGGAACTCGCGCGGATCGATCTCCGGCACATGGCCCGTGCGGTTGCCCGCCACGTAACACGTGCTCGTGTGGAGCAGCGGCACGCCGCCGAGATCGCGAGCCAGCGCGACCAGATTCTGCACGCCGAAGGCGTTGACCTCGAGCGCTTCGTCGAGCGGCGGATCGAAATCGACCACGCCCGCGACGTTGACGACCGCGTCGATGTTGCCGCGCAGATCTTCGCGCAGCTCTGCCGACAACCCACAAAACGGCTGCACGACATCCCCCGGCACTACGCTCAATTTGCTGCGAATGAAGGCGGTAAACCCGGCACCGTGCTCGGTGCGCAGAGGATCGAGGACCGAGCTCGGCTCGACCTCCTTTTCGTAGCGCTGCTCGACCGTCGAACCGCCCTTCGGCCGCATCACCAAATAGATGCGCTCGAGGTCGGGGAAGCGCGAGAGCAGGAACGCCCACCAAACCTTGCCCAGAAAGCCCGTGCCGCCGACCACCACCAAGCGCCGACCACTCAGCATGCGCTTGAGGTCGAGCTTCGGAGTCGAGCCGTTGCTGGGCCGAATCGAGCCGGTTCCGTTTGGTTTCACCGACGTCACCCAGCGCCTCCGTTACCGTTCGTGGTCGCGACGGGCAAGCGCACGTCCCCCATCACGATCGGAGGGACCTTCAAGAGCGTGATGTCGAGCGAGCGGTTCTCGCCGCCCTTGGCGCGATACAGCGCATCTTCCATGCTCGGTGAGGTTTCCCAGCCGAGTAGCTTCGGAATGTACTCGTTGTCGGCTCCCACGACGATCACGCGACCGAGGTGCTGGCGGCCATTTTCGCCCCAATACCACATGAAAAATGGGTGAGCCGGGTGATAGGCGTAGCCCGTACGAAACATCTGAATGAATGCCGGGTCGACCGCGAACTTCTCCTCGTAACGAGTACGTAGCTCTTCGGAGTCGCGCGTCTCGGGCAGTAAGCGGTGCACGAAGTCGATGTACGGCGCGTGCTGCTCGTGATCGAACTTGTCCGTACAGGGGTGCGTGATGATGAGCGTGCCGCCCTTCTTCACGAGCGGCGCGTTGCGGTACATGTTGAACAAGTAGCCCTGCGCCAGCACTTGCACGAGCAGCGGATTCAAAAATGCGTGCACGTTATATGGACTGATGAACGGAATGCCCGTCACGAGCACGTCGGCTTGGCCGTCGATCGGCACGCAGTATTGGTCGAAATTGCGCGCAATGGTTTGCTCGTGCACCGCGTCCGTCGCACCCGCAACCACGCCCGTGATCGCGTAGGGAGCCGGGAATTTATCGAAAATGGCCTGCCGCGCGGACTGCGGCAGCTTGCTCGTCGCCAAGACCAAGGCCTTGAGCCGCATGCGCTCGGAGCTCGTGAGGTCGTCCTCGTTCTTGGTCAAGAACTCGAGTGGTCGGTCGAACATGCGGTTGTTGACCGTGGTTTCGATCGTGAAAATATCGAGGTTCTCGTGGGCCACGCGACCCATGAGCTCGATGTCGGTCGCGAGCTTCGATCGCTTCGGGTCCATGTAGCTGTCGGACGCGCGGATCGTCTTCGGGTTGTGGTGCGGCCTTAGGCTCTTGTAACTGCACAGACCAACGGCGACCGACTTGTGCCCGCCGTTCATCGCTACGAAGTTCAAGTTCACGTAGATCAGGAGATCGCTCTCGGCCGCGCGCCGATTGAGCTCGAGCACGTCGCCGTGACGGGTGGCGCCGATCTCCACTATGTTGTGCTTGTCCTCGGCGTCGTGGTTGTAGAGCCGGTCCGGGTAGTAGGCGTCGAAGATCTTGTCGCCCACCATGTGTCGAATTTCGGCCGGTTTCATGCGCCGGTGAATGCCCGTCGCGACGATGAGCTCGACGTCGTCGACGCCGTAGTCCGCGAGCAAGCCGAGCACGATCGTGAGCACGCGCTCGCGCGCGTCCGGCCGCTTCATCGGCGGCAGCGGCACGGAGATGTCGTCGATCGCGATCGTCACCTTCATACCGGGCCGCAGCTTCGCGTACAGCGGCTCGCTGCCGAGCGGGTGGTTGAGGGCGTAGCGGATCGCCGAGTCCGGATCTTTGAGCGGCTCGGCCGGCGGCTTGGGGTAGATGCAACGCGTGCCGGGAGGCAAATCCACTTCAACGAGACGGTCGCCGGAGAACAGAACGCGCGGAGCGCTGTCACGCTCCAAAGTGACGAGGCAGGGATGATTCATGTCGGATGATTCAAATCGAAGCTGGGCCAGCTATAGGCCTTGGCCAGAAGCGCCAAGCGTTTGTCGGGGTTCACTGCAGCGGGGTGGCCTACGACGCTCAGCATCGGCACGTCGGAGTAGCTATCACTGAACGCGAAGCATTCAGCCAAATCATAGCCCTTTTGTTTGGCGTGCTCGCGGATCAAGCGCGCCTTCTCGGGTCCGGCCACCACCGGTTTCAAGAGCTTGCCGGTCGCGATCCCGGCCTTCATCTCGAGGCGATTGCCAATCACTTCGTCGGCCCCGAGGTAACGCGCGACTTCCTGCAACACGACCTCGAGTGCACCGGAAACGAGCACCACGTCGTGGCCGGCCGCGCGGCTCTTCTCCACCAGGGCCTTTGCCGCAGGATAGATCGCCGGGCGGAGCACGTTCTCGAACGCATCCTCCGCGAGCAGGACCATGCGGTCCTCGCTCATGCCTTTGTAGCTGGCGAAGAGCAGCTCATTGAACGTGCGGCGGTCCAAGAGCTCAGCGATGGCCATGCGCGGCGCACCCAAGAGCGCGCGCCCAACACGCATCGCGGTCTGCAGCGGCGTGCCTTGATTGACCAAATAGTAGAGCGTTGGGTGAACCAAATTGCTGGTCACCAACGTTCCGTCGACATCGAAGTAACAGGCTGCCAAAATTGAGGGCTTCGCTTGCTGGGGTTCGGGTTTATAGAGTCAGTTGCGACGTTGGTCGAGCGGCCGACCGGCGGGGGCGCATTCTACACACGTGCCGAGGGAAAACGGGAGGTCCCGCAGTAATCCGTACGTGCCGCGGCGCGTTGTCGAGAACAGCAGGCCGAAAGTGCCAGAAAACCTGGGCAACACGCGGCGACGCCGCGCGGCGCCGGTGAATCACGAACTGTCGGCGCTCGAATCACGAACCATCAGCGAAATTCCTGTAATGAGGAGCTAGTGAAACTGATCGCCTCCGCCGCCGACCTAGGACCGCTGAACGACGCGCTGCTCGGCGCTGACACACTGTTCTTGGACACCGAGTTCGAATCCAATCGCTCCGGGATCGAGCTGTGCTTGCTGCAGATCTCGACTGGCAAGGACATCTTTCTCGTCGACGCGATCGCGCTCCGCGATCTCACACCACTCGCGGCGGCTTTCCAAAAAAGCGCGCTCTGGGTGCTGCACGCGGGACAGCAAGACGTCATGCTGCTCGGGGAGCGGCTAGCCCTGAAGACCAAGCCGCGCGTATTCGATACGCAGGTCGCCTGGTCCTTGACCACGGTGGAGCACAGCGTCTCGCTAGCCTACGCGCAGTTTCGCGCGCTCGGCCTGCGCGCCACCAAAGCGCACCAAGCAGATGATTGGGTGAGGCGACCGCTACCCGCGTCGCAGCTCGCGTACGCCGCGTCCGACGTCGAGCATTTGCCCGAGCTGTATGCCTTTCTGGAGGCGCGCATCAGCGCGCTCGGGCGCGCGGCGCTCGTGCCCCTGGCATCGGCGGAGACGGTTTGGACCGAAGCGAAGGTCGCCCCCGTGCTCGCGCTGGAGTCATTCCGCAACGCTTGGCAGCTCGACCATCGCGGACAAGCCGCGCTTCGCTATTTGATCGACTGGTTCAACGGGCTGCCGGAAAGAGAACGCGAACAGGCGCCTGAAAATAAGACGCTTCTGTCGTTGGCCAGCCGGTTACCGGCCACATTTGCCGATTTGCAACGGATCAAGGGCGTGCCGCGGGGTTGGTCACGAGAGCTCGGGCAGGATTTGGTGAACGGGCTCACGCGCGCTGCCGCCGCCGCGGATGGCACGGGCTTCGTGCCCATCGACCCACCGGCTTACGCGACGAAACGCGAGCTGCGCGTCGATGGCTGGCTCGGGGCCGCGCGCGCTGAGGTGTGCGCGACGCTCGAGGTTGCGCCGGAGCTCGCGCTCCCTTCACGGGTCGTGAAGGTGCTGCGCGCGCACGCACTGAATCATGGTGCGGCAAGCCTGGGAGACGCGCTCGACGGCTGGCGCGGGACATTGCTGGCCACGCCGCTCGCGGAATTTGCCCGGCATTTCCCGTTGGAAATCTGAGTTTCTCGCTCCCGAAGCTCGAGTCGGACGAAAGGCCCGCTATATTAAGCGCGCCTTGACCACCTCCGAAGCCCTCACCCGCGGCGTGCGCGTCCGAGTCGAAGCCCGCTACTCACCGGATCATTCGGAGCCCCGCCAGGGCGAATGGTTCTTCTTGTACACCGTCACGATCGCCAACGAGGGCGAGGACACGGTACAACTCCTCAACCGCCATTGGATCATCACCAACGCCACGGGCGACGTGGAACAGGTGCGCGGCCCAGGCGTGGTCGGCCATCAACCGGTGTTACGAAAGGGCGAAAGCTTCGAGTACACCTCGGGTTGTCCTTTGAAGACGCCCTTCGGCTCGATGCACGGCACGTACGAGATGTCGCTCGAAAACGGTGAACGGTTCCTGGCAGAGGTCGCGGCCTTCGCGCTCCGCGAGCCCGGCGCGTATCACTGATCGAGAGGCGCTCCACGCGTCGCGAGCGCTATAGCCGAGAGATCCAATCGCCAATGTCCGTTAGGGGCAAGCTCAAAGAAGCTGCGCCTGCACGCACGGCGGCGCCGGGCATGCCGTACACGACGGCGGTCGCTTCGCTCTCCGCGACGACCAAGCCACCCGCGTCGATGATAGCGCGCGCGCCCTGTACGCCGTCGTCACCCATGCCCGTCAAAATGATGCCGATCGCTCGCTTGCCGGCTGCATAGGCGACACTCGTGAGTAGGCGATCGGCGCTGGGCACGTAGCGGTCGCGTTCGTCCGGCGGCTTCACGCGCAGGCGCAGCGGGCCTTTCGGCGGCATTTCGAGCTCCATGCACTGGCGCCCGGGACAAACGAAGGCCGAGCCCTCACCCACCACGTCGTAGTCCGATGCTTCCGAGACCCGCAATGCGCTACGCCGATCGAGGCGCTCCGCAAAGGTCCGCGTGAATTTGTCGGGCATGTGCTGCGCGATGACCACCGCGAACTTGGCGTTCTCCGGCAAGCGAGAGAACACCTCCATCAACGCGCTCGGGCCGCCGGTAGAAGACGCAATCGCGACGACGTGCCGCGGCGCGATCGGGACGCTCGGGGCGCGCGCTTCCGGCGTGCTCGGTGGCACCGGCAGATCTGGTAGGCGCCGAGCCAGCGGACTCGGGGCGATGCGCACGGCGCGGGCCAACGTCACTTTGCGCAGCAGCTCGTCACGGATCTCTGCCAGATCAGGATCCGCGTAGCGATCGGGCTTGGCCACGAAATCGAGCGCGCCCAGCTCGAGCGCCTTGAACACGTTCTCTTTCTGGCTGTAGCTGGAGACGACGATGACCGGCGTGGGCATCTTCGTCATCAAGATGCGCAGGAAGGTGAAGCCGTCCATGCGCGGCATTTCCAGATCCAACGTAATTACGTCGGGCCGCAACATACTCACGAGGCGAAGCGCCTCCTCCCCATCCGCAGCTTTGCCGACGACCTCGACCTCACTGCTCGTGTTGAGGATCTCGGTGATGCTACGGCGGTTGAACACCGAGTCGTCGACGATCAATACGCGGAGCGCTGGATGAGCTTGTGTCATTTGCGGGCTCCGCTGTCCCAACGCTCGGTGGTCAAGGGCTTTCTGTACACCAGGTCTTCTCGCAAGTGTACCAGCTCGAAGGCGGTCGAAAGATTGAGAAGCGACTCGGAGTGACCGAGCAGCAGGTACCCGCCGGGTAAGAGCCTTTCCAGCAATGTATCGATGACCCGCCGCCGCGAGCGCAAGTCGAAGTAGATCAGCACGTTGCGACAGAACACGACGTCGACGCGACCGACCATGCTGGCCCGGCCGGCGTCCAGCAGATTGAGCTGGCCAAAATGACACATCTGCTTCACGCGATCTATCACGCTCATACCCTGCGATTCTTCGCGAAAATAGCGCGATCGCATGGAGTCGGGCGTCACGCGAAAGGACGACGCCTGGTAGATGCCGCGACGCGCAGTAGCGACGCTGCTCTTACAGATGTCGCTGCCGATGATGCGCACTTCCCAATCGCTGAAGAGCGCGGAGTCTCGCACCAGCATGGCCAGCGTGTACGCTTCCTCACCGGTCGAGCAGCCCGCACTCCACACGCATAGCCGCTTCGAGTCGGCATTTTGCAACGCTAAACGCGGGAGCAGCTCCGAGGCGAAAGCGCGCAACTGATACTCCTGACGGAAGAAGTACGTCTCCTTCGTGGTCAGCCGTTCGATCGCCTCTTCCAGCTCTACCGGGCCGCGCGCATTGAAACGAATGTACTTGTAATAGTCGTTGAAGCTGCGCAGCCCGAGCGCTTCGACGCGCTCGCCGAGCCGACGATCGAAGAGGAACATGGCGTCTCCGTCGAAGGAGAGCCCCGCGTGCTCATAGATCACGTCCCTGAGCAGCAGGAACTCCTCGGACATCAGTCGAGGACGTGGCTCGCCGGAGCTGCGAAAGCTCATCGCGGCCTGAGGCTCCCTGCCCGAGGCGGCAGCGGCGTGTGGCGCATGCCGGTCCCGAGCTCGAGCGCACGACTGATGGCCTCTTGGACGAGCGGGTTGTCCTCCGTGGCGAGCCGTCCACGAAGCAGTAGAACCGCGGACTCACCGCCAGCGCGACCGAGCATGTCGGCCGAGAGGCGACGCACGTCCCAAGCCTCGTGATCCAAGCAAGCGCCGAAATGGGCCAGCACGCGCAGATCGATGGTGTCCCCGAGCGCCAACATGGACGCCTTCACCACCTCCGACTCGCCGTGTGAGAGTCCTTCGATCAGCGCGTCCACACGACGCGCATCGGGGACTTTGGCCAGCGCCTCGATCGCTGCGACGGCGACCCTGGGAGGCGCATTGCGAACCAGCGGACGCAGTACGGCCAAGACGCGTGGATCCCCTGCTTCAGCCAGTGCCCCGAGCGCTGCTGCAACGAGCTCCTGATCATCGGACTTTTCGACGAGCTCGAGCAGCTTCCCAAAGCCCGACAGCACGCCCTCCGAAGTGCGAAGTCGGCTGAGCGCGAGCACCGCGGCGTGGCGCACCTCGGGCTCTTCGTCGGTCAAGGCAAACGCGGCCGCGTCGGTACCGAGCTCACTGCCCGCGTTGCCCAGGCCGGCCAGCGCCGCGCGCCGCACCGCTTTGGTCGGATTCGAGAGCAGGGCGGACAGGTACGCTACGTCGTCGGCGACCGTGTCGCGGATCGGGGTCGGTAGGGCGGTGTGGATGACCGCGGCCGCGTGCGCTTCGTCGCCCTCCGAGCGCGCGGCACGCGCCAGTTTGCGCGCTGACTCGGGGTAGCGCTGAGCGAGCGCTGCAAGCGCTGTCTCGGCCGCGCTGCTCGTCTCTTCGTTGCTCAGCCAAGGACTGACCGTCGCGAAGCACGATTCATCACCCAAAAGGGTGATTGCCCCCAAGCCCGCGCGAACCACGACGGGGGCCGCAGATCCGAGCCACTTTCGGATCTCCTGCACGGCGATGGGCGCGGATTTCGCGTCCGCCAAGCCGGTCACGATTTCTATGCACGCCGCGCACGTGTCCGGGTCAGCGTGGGCGGCCCGCTCAAGCAGCGCTGGCACCGCGCGAGGGCCGAGCAGACTGAGCGATTCGTCTGCTTCCGCGAGCAGCCGCGCGTCCGAGAGTGCCTCGGCGGCAATGGGCGCAATTTGCTCGATGCCCAGAGCGCCAGCCACGATCAGCGCTGCCTTGCGAGACGGGAGGTCGTCGTTGCTCGGCAAAGACAGCGCGAGCAAGCGCGCAACGACCGCGCGCGAAGGAGCCTCCGCGCGCAACAACAGGTGGTTTTGAGCAAACGCGCGCGCGTACTCGACCAATCCGCTCAGCACGGCGGAAACACCGCCGCCTCTCGCGCGCTCGAATGCACGGAGCAACGCCGAGAGTGCCTCCGGGTGCGCGGATCGCCCGGCGGCCGACAGCGCGGACCGTTCCAACACTGGGTCTTCCAGCATCCCTTCGATCGTGCGCCAGGGCAGGAGCGACCCGAGACGATTGATGCCGTCGAGCGCACACAAACGCACGAATGCTTCTTCGTCGGTGCTCCGCAGAAAGCTCGATAGAATCTCGAAGGCTTCGGACACGGCCGAGGTGCCAACCGTCGCGATCGCGTCGAGCGCGGCGGCGCGCACGTTCGGATCGCCATCGGAGAGCAGCGGCTTCAATGCGTCGAGCGCGGAAGGCAACGCCGTGCGCGCCAAAGCTTCGGCGGCGAGCTTCCGGCCGTCCGCGTCCAGAGCTGGCAACTGCTGCACGAGCGCGTCGACCGCGGGCTGGCCATAGGCGCCGAGCGCCTCCACCGCGGCGTTGCGCAGCCCGACATTGTCACCTGGCGAGAGCACGAGCACCATGCCTGCGAGCAAATCAGCCGAGGGCGAGAGCGCAATCGCAACCTCGATGGCCTGCTTGCGGACGCGCCAGTCGTCGTCTCCCAGCGCGCGGAGAACGTAGCGCGCGGGAGCCTCGATCTCACTGCCCAGCTCGCGGAGTGACTCCACCGCGCGGCGACGCTGCTCCGGGTCCTCCGAGCTGAAGGCGGCCGAGATTTCTTCCGCGCGCTTCATCGCTTCGCCCTCAACGACGTGCGCAAGCTCTCTTCCGGGATGTGGCGTGTGAGCACGTCGAACTGCCCAACCTCGAGCACGAAGGTGAGCTCACCGTCGTGCGTCGTCACTCCA
>DATHOI010000010.1:0-4737 GCA_035485095.1 Polyangiaceae bacterium
ACTGTAAGTGTAGGCGACGCCAACGCCTAGCCCGACCAGCGTGAACATGTTCAAGCTGCGAGCTTTTAGCGAAGCGAGCGCGCGCTCCAAAAATGGCTGACCCGCCCACGCACACACCGGGGTGGCGAGAGCGAGCTCTAAAAATCCGCGCGCGCGCCCGGACGAGAACGACTCGAGCCAGTGCGACGAAAACATAGGGCTCATTGCCAAGAGCACCAGCGGCGCGCTGAGCGCGGCCGACAGCCAAAAGCGCCGCGACATGTCGAGCAGCTCACTGGTGTCCGGTGTGCTCGTCGGCTCTTCGGGCTCGAGCGCCATGCCACATTTGGGGCAGGCGCCGGGCTTGTCCGCGCGCACCTCCGGGTCCATCGGACACAGGTAAACTGTACCGAATTTCTCGACCGAAGCGGGTGCAGGCGGTGCACTCTCGAGGCTCAGAAACAGCGCAGGCTCGGCCGCAAAGCGAGCGTGGCACTTGGGGCCACAGAAATAGTAGCGAACGTGGGCGTGCTCGAAAGAGCCGCCGCGCGCTCGCTCGGGGTCCACCTTCATCTTGCACACCGGATCGACGGCGCGCTTCGCGTCGCCTCCGGCCGGCATGGGGGACTGATGTTGCTGAGGGGCTTCAACCATGGACACCGTGCTGCTGCAGGGGACGGGTCACTCTTCCGCTAGCCCGCGTGTTTGGACCACACCGCGAGGAGCTCATCGACCGCCTCTCGAGCTTGCGCGTCCGTGCCCTGCAACGCGCGGCGTGCGCAGTGGCTGAGGTGATTGCGCACGAGCTCGCGTGAGACGCTCTTCAACGCCTCTTGCACGGACGCGACCTGCATCAAGATGTCGGGGCAGTAGCGGTCCGCCTCGACCATTTTTTGGAGGCCGCGGACTTGGCCTTCGATGCGGCGCAGGCGCAGCAGGTTCGAGGCTTTCAGCTCTGGGTCGACGACCAGCGCCCGCCGTTCGTGCGTTGCGAGCGCCGCGGTCGCGGTCTTTTCCTGGGTGCGCGGCATACCATATAGGTATACCCCCTATATGTATAGGGTCAAGGGCCGCAGCCGCCCTATGGCCCTATGGCGGGAGCCCAAAAATCAGCGCCGCGTTCGTGCCGCCAAAACCGAAGGAGTTGGACAGCGCGTAGCGAATGCGCTTTTCACGCGCCTCGCGTGGAACCAGATCGAGATCACACTCGGGGTCTGGCTGCTCGAGATTGAGCGTGGGCGGCAGCACGCCGTGCCGAAGCGCGAGGATCGAGAAGATCGCTTCGACAGCGCCCGCGGCACCCAGCAAGTGACCGGTGGCTGATTTCGTGGACGACAGAGCGACATTCCGCGCGTGCGCGCCAAAGAGCTGCTTGACCGCGGCGATCTCGACCGGATCACCCACTGGAGTCGAGGTGGCGTGCGCGTTGATGTAGCCGATTTGCTCTGGGTTGAGCCGCGCGCGCTGCAGGGCTGCGCTCATCGCACGGCGCGCGCCGTCCCCGCGTGGGTCCGGCGCGCTCAGGTGATAGGCGTCGCCCGACAGCCCATAGCCCACGATTTCCGCGTAAATGCGCGCGCCCCGAGCGCGCGCGTGCTCTAGCTCCTCGAGCACCACGGCGCCGGCTCCTTCGCCAATCACGAAGCCATCGCGCGCTCGGTCCCAAGGGCGGGACGCCTCTTCCGGGCGGTCATTGAAGCCAGTGGACATGGCGCGCATGATCGCAAAGCCAGCCAAGGTGAGGCGACACGTGGCAGCCTCTGCGCCGCCCGCCAACATCACCTCCGCATCACCCACCGCTATTAGCCGCGCCGCATCGCCGAGAGCGTGAGCACCGGTTGCGCAGGCCGTGACCACCGCGTGGTTCGGCCCTTTGAACCCGAAACGGATGGAGGCGACGCCAGATGCCTCGTTGATCAAGCTGCCGGGGATGAAATAGGGCGAGATCCGCCGCGGTCCTTCGCGTTCGAGCTTCACGGCGTTTTCAGCGATGCTCGGCAGCCCGCCAATCCCCGACCCGATCAAGACGCCGGTCTGCTCTTGCTCGGCTTCAGTCTGGGGCTTCCAGCCGGAATCTGCCACGGCCTCATCGGCTGCGGCGAGGGCGAAGAGAATGAACTCGTCGTAACGCCGTTGCTCCCTGGCACTCGCGACACGCAGCGGGTCGTACTGGCCGGGCTCGCTGCCGCGCGGCACTTGCCCCGCTATTTTACTGGGCAAATCGCTGACGTCGATGCGTTCGATGCGACTGATTCCGGAGCGACCGGCGAGCAGCGCGGAGAAGCTGCGCTCCGCGCCCAGGCCGAGCGGCGAGACGACGCCGAGCCCCGTGACGACGACGCGCCTCACGACGCACCGCTCCGCCCGCAAGCACCGAACACGACACGCTGCCGCTTCATCAACCGGCGAAGGGCAGCGGAAGCGCCAGGGCCCGCGCGGAGCGCAACTTTACCGGCCAGCAACCGGCGCCCGCTCTTGGCGTCCACCAACACGGGGTCGAGCGGCTGGCCAGTGTCTGCGTCGATGCATTCGAGCGGCGCGCCACCGGGCGACGCCCAGCGCGTTCCCCAAGCAGCGAGCGCAAGCAACACGGGTAAGAAATCCAAGCCCTTGTCGGTGAGCTCGTATTCCTCCCGCTTGGGATGCGCCTCATACACGCGACGCACGAAGAACCCGCGCAGAGTCAGCGTCTGCAGACGGCGCGCGAGCGTGTTCGGCGGCGCGCCCAGTTGCTCCTCGAAATCCTGGAAGCGCTTGGCACCGAGCAGCGCGTTGCGCAAAATCAACAGGCTCCAACCGTCCCCGACCTGATCCACCGAGCGAGCGATGGTGCATTCCATCTCCGCGAAGCTTTTTCGCCGCATGGGTGCTGTTTAGGGCCGTCACTATCATGATGCAAGTGACTGGCTGGGTCTTGGCCGAAATAGCCATGGCGGCCGACAAAATTGGCGGCGTGCGTGCTTTTCTTCGGACCCGCCCAGCGGGCTGCTGAGAGCTATTGGCTCGCAGAGACCAGCGGTGACTGCTGGGTGTAGTCCACGAAGTTGCCCGACAGCATCAAGAGCGAGAGCACGGTCCACGACTCGTCGTAGTACTCGCCGCCGACCGTGAGGTTCAGCGTAGCTACGTCGTCGTAACCGGCTTGGATGAAGCTCTGGTAGGTTGCGCTGCTCATGGCGCCGACCGTCGCCGGGCCCACGAAGGCAGCCGATTGGCCCGTCGAATTCTGCGGGTTCGGCGTACCATCGAGGTTGTAGCCATCGACGATGTTCTTCGCGCCGATGCCGGAGAAAAATTGGCTCGTCTTCGCGACGTAGGCCTGCGCGCGTGGCTCGGCGTCGAAGCAGTAGTCGAGCCCGATGCGGAATGGCGTGCGGCACGAGTCATACTGATAGTCCGTGGGTGCGACCGGCATGTCCATGAATACGTTTGGGTTGAGCACGCCGTCGCTCGTGCACCAGGCGGGCACCAGGCCGTTGCTCGTGTTGCCGCTTGCGGCGGTCAGCGTATTGGCCAGCGTGTCGTATACGGTTTGAATCACCTGGTTCCAGCCGTCATTGCCGCTCGATTTTGCAAATGCGCGATAGTAGGCGGGCGCAAAATAGGAGGCGTTGACGGTCGTCCAGTCGCCCCAGGTATCGCCTGGTTTCACCAGCTTCAATTGGTAGATCTCGTTGTCGTAGATCAGACCAATTTGGTGGTTGGCGATGTTCGAGTACGTGTCGCTCAAGCCGCCTTTGCCGCCCCATTGCCGATCTGCCATCAAGAGCGCCCAGGCCATGTCTTCATCGGCGTCGGTCGCGGCGCCCGTACCGAGGCGGTCGACGCCGTCACCGCTGATGTACCAATCCATCAACCCGTTCTTGCCGAGCCAGAGTTGTTCATACAGCCAGAGCTGGTCGAAGAGCGTCTGGTCGTTCATGTACACGGCCAAGATCATGCCATAGCCGATGCCCTCCGAAACGGTCGAGCCCTGCTCGAGGCTCGGGTCCTTGGGGCGCTGCACGCGGAGGTGATTGCCCGCGCCAGTCGCAGTGACCGTGTCGGTCTTCCAGCGCGCGTATGCCGCGAGCACGTCGCTGTTGTGATAGTTGGGGTACGTGCAGAGCTGACTCTGGCGATTTTGCGGAAAGGGAAAGTTCGCTCCGGGCAGCGCTGGGCTCGGTCCGCGTACTTCTGCCGTCCCGCCAGCGCCCGCGTTGCTCGCGTTGCCGCCTAGGCCACTGGAGCCGGCGCTCGCGGTAGAGCCGGCTCCGCCGGCCGCTGCGCCGCCGCCGCTCGTGACACCGGCTGATGTGCCAGCTTGATTGCCTCCGCCGCTCGAGGAGGGTTCACTGTTGCTCGAGCTACTCGCACTGGGTGGAGCGCTCTCGGAGCGTTGCAAACAACCCACCGCGGCGAAGGCGACTAGCAGTATGCCCGGAGAGACCGCTAGCGACCGAAATGCGCGCTGTTTCACGCCCCGAGCTTAACGCTCAGCGCTCGCGCCGGTAGCCGATTTTGCCGGGATCTGGGCATTCGCAAGCGCAGTTACGCGAAAATTCCAGCCTGACTCTGAAACCGGTGCCAGTCGTCCGCGCCGTTTTCGCGACTCGCGCGCGCTTCGAGCCGACGCCACCGCGACGACAGATCTGATGTTTAAGTACAATGCCGATCGGTTAGCGGGGTAAGCGATCGGGATTGTTGGAGAAAGTGAGTCCCCCCTTTTTGTCGAAACGGGGATGTGATTTGTAGAGGTCGCTATGAGCTTCGACCGAG
>DATHOI010000011.1:0-2467 GCA_035485095.1 Polyangiaceae bacterium
CGTACACGCCGTGCGGGGGCAACGCTTCACGCACGGCCGACAAATTGGCCGTCGGCACGCCGATCGTGCGCCCGCGCTGCGCGCCCTGCACGACCTGGCCGCTGAGCGAGTGAGGGCGGCCGAGCACATGCTCCACGGCAGCCAAATTTCCCTCGCCGAGCGCGGCGCGCGCGCGCGTGCTCGAATACGGACCGTCACTGTCTCCGCTCAATGACGAGGCGCGCGCTTCGAAGCCGAGCTCACGACCCAGGCTGACTAGCGTGCCGAGATCACCGGCGCGCCCGTGCCCGAACCGAAAATTGTCGCCCACGATGACGACCTTGGCGGAGAGCAGCTCGACCACGAACTCCCGCGCAAATTCCGCCGGCGTGAGCTGCGACAGCTCACGCGTGAACGGCTCGACCACGACGCGCAGCTCCGGACCCAACCGTTCGATCAGCTCGAGCTTGCGCTCCAGAACAGTGAGCGGCGCGCGCGCGCCGCGACCGAGCACCTCCGCCGGATGCGGATCGAAGGTGAGCACGAGCGGGCTCAATTGACGCTCGCGCGCCTCACCGAGCGCCGCCTCGATCACCGCGCGGTGGCCCAAGTGCACGCCATCGAAATTACCGATTGCAACCAGGGAACCACGCCCGGGTTGCTCGCCTTTCAGGTCACGCGCGCGGCTTCGCACTTCGAGGGCTCTTACTACAGCCGAAATGCCGCGTCCCGCGAATCGAAGCGAATCGAGCCAAGAGGCCGCGATTTCACCGAGCTTGCAGCCCCGCGCCCAGTCAGGAATGCTGTCCGAGCGTCGCTCATGACCCCCGAACAAGCCATCCGTGAAGCGCAGGAGCACAAGCTTCGCCCTGTGTACTTGCTCGTCGGCGAGGAACGACATCTGGAGAGCAACGTGCTGCAAGCGCTGCGCGCGGCCGCGACGGCCGGCGGTATCCCGGGCTTGAACGAGGACCAATTTCAAGCCCACGACAGCGATGTCGATACCGCGCTTTCCGCTGCGCGTACTCTACCGATGATGGCCAAGCGACGCTTCGTGCTGGTGCGCGGTCTGGAGCACTGGGAAGCGCGCGAAGGCTCCGAAAGCAAGGCCTTGGCGCCACTCGACCGGTTGCTCGAATACGCGCAGAACCCAGCGCCGTCGACCACGCTGGTCCTACTGGGCGGCGGTCTGGACAAACGACGGAAGCTCGTGACCGTAGCACGCAAGGACGGCTGGCTCGTCAATTGCGAGGTGCTGTCGCGCGCCGATCTGCCCGGTTACATCGAGCGCGCGGTTCGTGAGCGCGGCAACACACTCGCGCCCGGCGTCGCCGACTTGATCGCGGAGCTTGCCGGACCCGAGCTCGGCCCAGTAACGGACGCGATCGAACGCTCTTGCCTGTACGCGGGCAAGGGTGAGCCCGTCACCGAGGACGTGGTCGGCGAGTGCGTCGTGCGCCTGCGCACGAAAACCGTCTGGGAGCTGGTTGGCGCGGTCAGCCGTCGCGATCAGGGCGCCGCGCTCAGCGCTCTCGATGAAGTGTACGACCCGCAAGATCGCGGGCTGCGCTTGGTCGGTCTGCTCGCGTGGTCGGCACGGCAACTGCTACGCTTCGAATCCGCGTTGACTGAAGGCGCATCGCCTAATGATGCAGCAGTGCGCGCGGGCGCGCCGCCCTTCAAAGCACGAGAGCTCGCAGATCAGGTCAAACGCATCGCGCGGGCGGATCTCGAGCGCTGGCTCGAGACGCTGGCGGAGCTCGATTACGCGTTGAAGGGCGGCTCGCGGCGGCCCGCGAAATCAGTGCTCGAACACGGCATTTTGAAGCTGTGTCGCAGCTCCGACGCCCGATCTGCGGCGCGCGGAGCCGAGCGCAGTGCTTGACCTGGAAGAAACCCAGCCCCACATTGATGAGGGACCCCGGTAATGGATACTTTGTCTCGGGCCAATGAGGCCTCCCCCGCTGTTCTGCTCGAACAGCTCGCGCAGGCGGCGCTGCCCACTCGTCACGGCACGTTTCAACTGCGCGTGTTTCGTTGGGACGACCCGAGCGCGCATCCGGCGCTGAGCCGCGAGCACTGCGCTCTGATCATGGGCGAAGTACGTGGCCGGCGAAATGTCCCCGTCCGCGTCCACTCGGAGTGCCTGACCGGAGAGGTCTTTTCGTCGCTCAAGTGTGACTGCCGGGAGCAGTTCGACCATGCCCAGGCGGCGATCGCCAAGCACGGTTTTGGTGTCATTCTCTATCTACGCCAAGAAGGCCGCGGCATCGGCCTCGCCAACAAGGTGCGGGCCTACGCCCTGCAAGCCATGGGCGCGGATACGGTGGAGGCCAACGAGCTCCTCCACCTGCCCGTCGACGCGCGCACTTACGATGTAGCGGCCGCCATGTTGCGTGAGCTCGGGATCGAATCGATCGAGCTGATGACGAACAACCCTGCCAAGGTGGACGAGCTCAGCAAGCTCGGCATCACGGTCGCCAAACGC
>DATHOI010000012.1:0-3005 GCA_035485095.1 Polyangiaceae bacterium
GCAGGTCGGATGAGTGATGTTCGGATTGCCCGGATCGGGATCGGTGGGCGCGCCGCTGTCCGTGTCGGGCGGAGCCACGAGTTGTATATTGCCCCCGGCGCTCGTCGTGCTCAGGCCGCCGGAAGCGCCCGAGCCGTCCGAGCCGCCAGCCGCCGTAGAAGTCGAAAGACGTGAGCCCTGCGCGCCTTTGCCCGCGCTGCAAGCTCCCGCGCCCGCGCCGAGGACAACGGCACACGCGAACCAAGCCAACCCAAAGTATTTTCGCATCGTAAATACTCCGAACCGAACAGATCAATCGTCAGGCGTTAGCTGCGCAACGCGCCACGCCGCTGTTCGATCTCGTCAATGAGCCACGCCGCTCTCGTTCAGTCAATCGACTCGACACTTTTTTACGGCGAGAAAACCGGCGCTTGCGCAGCTGGAACCACTCCCAGTCTATGCGCCACGAGCACGCGGCGCGGCGCTCCAAAAAGCCACGAGCATGGCTCGGCGCGCTGCGTTTTGCCGTGTATCCAATACTATTTCGAGGCGCGCTACTGCGCATGACTCGAGTGAAGCGAGTGATTGGCTAGCGATGGTCACGTGCCGCGTCCCACTTCGCCACAGCCTTCGGCGGCGCATTTTAGACCAGCGCGAAATGCTAACGAACGTTGATTTACTAGCTCGAAAGTGGCGCGCCACCGCGAGGTCGCGCTCTGCTAGTGAGAGGCCGAAGGCGCCGCAGCGGGCGTCGCGTCGCGCGCGGGCGCGTTCGCGCCCAAGACCGACGTGCTGCGCGCGCGCTCGGGCAGGAAGCGATCGAGCTTGCCCAAGTACCACGAGATGCCGCCGCTGAGCACGACGAGCAGCACGAAGTACAGCCCCCAAGGCCGGCTCTTTTGCTCGTACGGATCGGTGAGCGTTCGCTTCGAGCCCTCGGGCAAGACGGCGAGAGCCGTCAGCGAGCCGCCGAATGGCACGTTGAGCTTGGCCATCGCGTTGACGGCCCACCCGTTCGCGTCAAGTAGTGGGCCGAGGTTACGTTTCCGCAGCTTGAGCCAGGCGACCGCCATTGACGGACCGGAGATCGCGAGCATCAAGCCCAGGATCCCGAGCGGCATCCACAACCCGAGCCCAAAGAACGCGCTCATAATCACGCCGAATGCCGCCGTAATGCCGCCGACAGCGACGCCGAGCGCCGCGACCGTCCCAATGTCGATCTTCGACTCCGGCGGCGGCAGAGCGGCTTCGGGCTTGCCGTCTACCACCGCGCCGGCGTGTGTCGCCGCCGCAGACGTCTTGGCGTCGGCAGCGGCTTCGGCCGCCGCGGCACGCTTAGCCACCTGCTCCTCGATCATGCGGATGACCTTCTTGTACGGTGACCAGAAGGCTTGGTGGACGCTGATCGGGTTGTCGATGATCTTGGTGATCGTCGCGTCCCAATCGCCTCCTTTGCGGTCGTAGAAGAGGCCATTGCGACCGACAATCAAGTTGTCGATGTCGCCGCCCGTGACTGCGGCGGCGATAGTCATGCTCTCGCCCTTCGCGTTCTTGAGGTCGCAGTACAGGAGGTAAATATTGGCGAGCGGGGCCATGCTGCTATGGCGGGCCGCGTCCGAGACTGGCACGCACAGCCCACACGCGCGCTGGTCCAGGTAGAGCGTGCCAATCTGAAATGTGGCGGGCGTCTTTTTGGCGTAAAAATCGCGAAAACAAACGAAATTGTTGCACAGCGGCATCAGGTCGCGCGCGTAGCGAACGAGCCGTTCGACCGATTGGATCGCGCCCGCAAGCGGCTCGGCTTTCTCTTCTTCTTCGAGCAGCGCGTCGAGCTGCGTCTTGGTCTCGGGGCTCACCAGCTCCTTCACGCGCGGCGCGCCGAGCTGCTCGACCGAGACGCCCTTCTTGGCACAAAACCACACGTGGTACGGCTCGAGCTTGGCCAGCAGCGCGCGCCAATCAGGCTCCGTCAGGACCGTCAGCTCGCCGAGCGCCGGCTTGATCGCCTTCGTGCGCAGCTCGGAGAGCCGCGCGCGCCAAGCCGGATTCACGCCGCGCTCGAGCGGCAATGCACAGTCCGCGCTGATGCGGGCGAGCGGGAACGAAAGCAACTCCGTCGCAGCGCTGTCCAGCTCCCTTGCGGCGATGGCTAGGTAGTCCGCCTCCTCGCGATTGAGCGCCGTCAGCGCGCGCGGATCGAACGCGGCCACCTTCGTGCGTGCGAAGAAATCATCGACTTTGGCGCGCACGGCGCTGACGGCAGCGTACGCATCGACCACGCCCGCGAAGGGCCGTGTTTTGTCGTCGTTCTCGCCTTCGGCGAGCCACGCGGCGTGGGCCGCGATTTCGGCCAGGAATGCCGCCGCACTCTCACTCGTGACGCCGAGCGTGCCGCTCTTGTCCATGACGGACGTGGTGCACGCGAGCACGTCTTCGAGAAGCTTCTTCGTGGCCGGCTCGGTCGCGGACTCGACCGTGACGACGCCATCCCCATTGAACGGCCGCTTGTTGAAGGCATCGATCGCGTTGGCGGTGTCCGCGACGCTGATCGCTGTGGCGTCGCCTTTGCCGATCGACGCGAGCACGGCGTCAGCCGACTTTCGGATCAGCTTGCTCTCTTCCTGCTCGTTGTCGATCGCAGACAGCGGCAACGCATCAGCGCCCGCGGCCAGCACGGCTATGTCGCTCAGCATCTTTCCGGCCCATTCGACCGCGGCGATCAGCTCGCCCGCGCGGACGCGACCGTCCTTGTCGTGGTCGATCAGCTCGAGCGTGCGTTCGTCGAACTCGATGCCCTTCACGGGGCACGCGAGCGCCACCCAAAGCTTCTGGTCGAGCTCACCAAGGTGGATGAGATCCTCGCCCGTGCTCAGCTCGACCTGGTCGAACCCCCCGATGCGCGCAAACTTCCAGGTATGCTTAGCCATGGTTTCCCGTCGGATCGCGACTTGTTGTCGGCGATCTCGCGGGCCACGTCCAGCGAATCGTCGCTAAGCGGCGCGCTGTTCGTTGCGCACGACACGAGC
>DATHOI010000013.1:0-3305 GCA_035485095.1 Polyangiaceae bacterium
CGCGCGATTCATTGCGGACATCGCGACGAGCTCATCAATCGCTCTGCCGGCGACCGAAGGCACGGTAACGGTCGCAACCAGCTCCCCGTCGCTCACTTGGCGCTGACCGTGGGCAGCCAAACCGTCACAACCGGTGAAACGGACGTGCTCCACGGCGCGTTGACCTGCGCTCGCCCATTCGATCAGCGCGCGCCGCGCGCCCATGGCCATACTGTCGTTCTGAGCGCCCACGAGCAACTCCGGGAACGCATTGCCACGAAAGATGCGAATCCACTCCTGCATCGCGTGCTCGCCGCCGTCGCTCGTCCAATCACTATTGATCGCGGTCACTTTGAAGGACGCCCCGGCAAGCTCCTCTTGCATCGCGCTGAAGCGACGCTGCGCAGACGAAGCGCCGAGCGGACCGCGAATGTACAAGAGCTCGCCGCCACCCGGCAGCAGCAGCTTGAATTGACGTGCCTGAATCCGCCCAATCTCGTGCTGGTCGGGGCTGACCGAAAAGATGGGCACTTGCGGAAACTCGCTGCGCAACGCGAGCACGTAGTCGCTCCAGCGGTTGAGCAACACCCAGCCGATGCCCAACGCGGCCGCTTCGCGGGCCACGATGCGCAGCGACGCCTCGCGCACCGGACAGACCAACAAGACCGTCGGGCGCTGTGCCACAGGCAACGCGAGCGCCGAACGAATTTGCCGTTCTTGCGTGTCGTGCTCGGTGTTGGCAGAAAATACGCGCACGGTGCTGTTGCGGCGCCGAGCCGCCGCAAGACAGTCTTCTTCGAGTAGCCGCTGGTAGTCGTTGTCGTTGCTCAGCAGAAACAGAGCGATCCGCGCGGCACTCATCTGTCCGCCGAGTATGGCACAGCGTCGGGCGAATCAGCTCGCGACTCGGCACATCACACCATTGCAGCACGGCTTCCTTTGTAGCGTCGCTCTGCAGCCGCGCTCGCCAAGCGAGCGCCTATCTCCGCCTAGCAACCGCATTGCCACGAGCCGCCCCCGCATGCGCACGCACAAAACGTGTTGCCACTGCCGGGAGCTGGTGTGCAGGAGTAGCCCGGATAGCCGTCGGGTTTACCCGTGCAGTCCGGCGGCGTCGCGGGGCAACATGGCGAGCAGGCGTGATCGAACTCATTGAAGCAAGCCGAAGGTGGAGCCTCCGCTCCGCCGTCTGGCGCGCCGTCTCCGTCCACCGAGCCGGTCAGATCGCAGAGCGTCGAGACGGGGGCTCCAGCACAATTGTCGGGCAGGGTGCCGGCGCTGATCTGCTTGGAGCTTAGGCCGCAGTAACTATTGTCGTCAGTGGACGCGCTGGCGCCGACGAGCGGCGCCGAGTTCAGGGGCTGCGAAGTGTCGTAGTAGCAACTCTTGCTACGCGTGGGCGAGAGGCTCAGCGTGATACCTTGCAGCGAGCCGCACGCCGTCGCTCTACTGGTGATAATGCCAGGCGGGAGTGAGCCGCACGTCGCGGCCAACGCGTTGGCTGCGCAGAGAGTCGCGGGGCACGTCACGTCACCGATGTCGGCGACCGCGTCGAGCGGGCCGGTGCAATTGTTGCTGGCCATGCCGCCCGCTCCCGCTCCCGCGCTGCCGGCTCCGGCGTTCCCGTTCGCGCCGGCGTTGCCGCTCGCGCCTCCAGTGGAGCCAGTGGCGTCGCTCGCCGCCTTGCCGCCACAACTCAGAGCCACGGCCACACATGCCAAACTCGCAGCCCGAGTCCAAAGTCGATCCACCATCGCCCTAGGGAACGCGAGAACGGCGTACTCGGCAAGAGCGCAGAATTCAGCGGGGAATTGCGGATTCAACACACTGGCGCGGCTGTGCTGTCCGCCTGAGCCTCGCTTCGGTCACCGTGCATGGCGGCGCCTATTGAACACAAAAGCCCAACGCGCAGGCTCCGAAGAACCCGCGCGTCGCGCAGCTGCTGATTTGCAATCGCGGCTCAGAAGGGCGCGCACACCTCGCCCACCGCGTCCACGGTCACGCACGCTTCGGGTTTGCCGCTCGACACCGTCACGCGTCCACCGAGCAGCGTGACGCAGGTGCCGCCCGTCGGGCAGTACTGGCCGTCGACTGAGCCAGTGAGCCCGCTGTTGCCGATCTTCACGCTCACGTTACCCGTAAACGAACCGTAGTTGAAGTCCGGCACCGTGACGTGCTCGTCGCAGGTTCCGACTTTCTGGCAGCTCTTCGGCACGTCACAGGTCTTCGCGACGTTGCACGTCGCCGGCACATTGCACTTGTTGGCGACCGAGCAGGTGTTGGCCACGTTGCAGCTATTGGCAACACTGCAGCTGCACGAGCTGAAGAAGCTAGAGACGCACGAAATGCCGCAGTGCGCGATGTCGCTGAAGGTGCTGACGCCGCATTCGGCAGCGCTCTGGATCGTGCTCGTGCCGCACTCCACGGCATCTTGCACCGTGCTCGTCCCACACTGCACGGCGTCTTGCACGACGGTAGTACCGCAGAGCGTCGCGTCCTTGACCGTGTCGTAGCCGCACACTGCGCCGTCCGAGACGGTTTGCGTGCCGCACACCGTGGCGTCCGTCACGGTCTCGTAGCCGCACACCGCGGCGTCGGTCACCTGCTGCACGACTTGCTTACCGCTGACGATCGGGATGGTCACCGTGGCCGTGCCCTCCACGTCGACACCCGCCGCGGTGATGCTGCCCAGCATCGCCACCGAGGAGATCGGTGTCTTGAACGTGCCGCTCAGCGCGAGCCCGGTTTGGTCCAAGCGGGCGTGGGCGTCCGTCGACAGTTGCACACCGCTCACTGCGAATTGTCCGTCGAGCGTGACGTACCAATCGGTTGGGTTACCGTCGAAGAAGCCGACCGTAGCCAGATTGCCCTGCAACCCGAGGTACGGAGAGAGGCTGGTCGAAGCAACGCCCGTCACGGTCAAGCCATCTTTGTCGGCGTTCAGCGTCGCTTGCGCCATCGCCAAATCCGTCAGGTTGAGGCCCGTCCACTGACCAAGCTTGCTCGCATCGAGCGACAGGTCGCCTTGCGCCTTGAGGTACGTGTCGGTGATGTCGGTGCTGGCGTGGCCTGCGACCTTGAGCTGCGCGGTGTTCTTCAACGGCAGCTGAGCCGGCATCCAACCATTGCCCGCCGTCGCCACGCCGCTGTAGTACGCGGCCCCGCTGCTGCCCGTGATGCTGCCGACGATCGTGCTCTGCGCGATCGGGATTTCCAGGCCAATCACGCCAGCAGAGATACTCACGTCGAGCTCGGAGTTGGAGCCGAACTGAAAGCCGCCCGCGGGATCCGTGAAGAACGTCTTGCCGTCGCCGTTCGGGTCCAAG
>DATHOI010000014.1:0-3480 GCA_035485095.1 Polyangiaceae bacterium
CATCATACAAGGAGTTAGGGCCTAAACATTGTGCGCCCCCCTGGCAGTGCTAGGATAAGCGGCCGGACTGCGTCGATCGTGGCTGCTGCGATCTAGGCGGCTAAGCCCAGCTGAGACTGCAAGGCTGGTGCGAGCAAGGAGTCCGCGCTGCGAGGCGCTCGCAGTCGCACTGCGTGCAGCGCTGCGTGCGCGGCGTCACAGCTGCTAACCCACCGCGGCGAGCGCGGCAGCATTCGCGGGGCGCGGGGCGATGCGCGGCACTGGAGGTGGGGTCTAAACTTTCAGCGCTTGCTCGACGGCCCGGTCCTCGGACCACGCCGCGCCGTCGGCTGCGAGTTGTGCGATCTCGACTTCGCTCAACTGCTCGCGCAGCGCGGCCACGAGTTTGTCGTAGCCCCACTGCTCGGTGTTTTGACGCTTAAGCCCAAGTTCTTTCAACTGCGCACTGACGTAGCCGATGAGGCGCGCGGGCTCGTTCACTTCTCCACGCACCGCCAGGAGCAGTGCGATATGCTGCAACGCCCACGCGATGACGAGCGGATCTTGTATCTGGCGCGCAAGGCGCAGCCCCTCGCGAGCCGCTTCACGCGCGCCATCGACATCCCCTAGCGCAATGCGATAGGCAGCGATGTTGAGGCAACTAGCCGCCAAAGACGACGCGTCCTTCCCACGCAAATCGATCTCTAGCGCCTCGTCGGCCATGCGCACCGCTTCCTCAAACTGACCGTCGGCGAACGCCAACTCCGCGAGATTGCCCAGCACGATAGCTACTCCGAACTCGTCTCCAAACGCCTTGTGTGCTGCCAGCGCCTGTGCGTACGACTCGCGCGCCGCCGCGACATCGTCGCAAGCCGTCTGGATGATCGCCTGTACGTTCAGGCGATGCGCCACTCCGCCTTTACGCCCCATGTTGCGCAGCGCCGCCAGCGCGCGTGCGTTGGCGTCAGCGGCTTCTTCGAGCCGGCCCATTTGCAACAGACCATTTGCGAGACCCGCGAGCGCCCACGCCTGCCCCTCCTCGTCGCCAACCGATTGCGAGAGCTCCAGGGCGCGTTGCGCACAATCGTACATGTGCTTCCCGGAAGAAAGCGCACTGAGAGCGCGCCACAGCCGGGCCGCGACGTGCGGATGCGCGGACTCGTCAAGGGCCGCTTGCGCAAGCCCAATCCAATAGCGCCCTTCCACCGGCAGTCCACCTTGGGACCAGAGCGGCCCCAGCGCGCCTGCTATGGCACCGCCAAGCGCCAGATCGTGTCCGTCTTTGAGCGCCCACTCCAACAGCGCGCGGTAGTTGTCCAACTCCGGTTCCATGCTCGCCAACGCCGCCGGCGAGCCTGTGCTCCAGCGTTCTTCGGCCTCCTGCGCCTGGTCGCGAAAATACTCGGCGTGACGGCGAGCCGACTGCTCGCGTCCCGCTGCGGTGAGTTTCTCCAGCGCATACGCGCGCGTGCTTTCCAGCAAATGGTAGCGTTCGTGCTCGCCGGACGTATCGGCCACCACCAGCGACTTGTCGGTAAGCGACGCGAGCAAATCCAAGACATCGAGCTCTTCGATGCCGTCGCCCGTGCAGACGGCGGTTACCGCATCCAGACTGAAGCCGCTGGCGAAGATCCCCACCCGATTGAACAGCAGTTGCTCTTGAGGTGTGAGCAGGTCGTAGCTCCAATCGATGAGCGCGCTCAGCGTCTTCTGGCGCGGGAGTGCGCTACGGCTACCGCCGGTGAGAATCTTGAAGCGTTCGTTGAGCCGTTGGGCGAGGTTGGGAATGCTCAGCACTTTCACGCGAGCAGCAGCCAGCTCAATCGCGAGCGGAATGCCGTCGAGATGGCGACAGATATCGGCGACGATCGGAGCGGTGTCGTCGGTGAGCGTAAACGTGGAGCTTGTGGCCCGTGCGCGTTCGACAAACAGCGCAACGCCAGTAGGAAGATCGAGCGTGGGCACCTGATAGGACGCTTCTCCCGCAACTCCCAGCCCTTGACGGCTCGATGCTAGCACCTTGACCTGCGGCGCAGCGCGCAGAATCGTGGAGATGACATGCGCGGCCGGCTCGACCAGATGCTCGCAGTTGTCGAAGACCAGCAGCAGCTCCTTGCCTTTGAGCGCGCGTGCGAGGTTCTCGACGAGGTCGCCTTCTGATGGGAGCCTGATACCCAGCGCCGACGCGACCGTTGTTGGAATAAAGTTGCCCTGCGAGAGCGGTGCGAGCTCGACGAACCACACGCCGTCGCGGAAGGCGTCAATACGATCGGCGGCAACGTGCAAGGAGAGGCGCGTCTTGCCCACGCCGCCCGAACCGACGAGCGTGACCAGGCGATGCTGATCGATCATCGCGCTGATCTCGGCGATCTCCGTCTCGCGACCGACGAAGGATGACACCTGCGCCGGTAGATTGTTGGAGAGATGTTCGAGTGACCGCAGCGGAGGAAAGTCGGCGAGCAGATCGGGCGCGAGCAGTTGGTGGATGCGTTCGGGCTGCGCGAGGTCTTTGAGCCGGTGCTCTCCGAGATCGCGCAGGCTGCACTCAGCAGGCAGCTCATTGCCGATGAGCTCGCTGCAGGCCCCAGAAAGGAGCACTTGCCCGCCGTTGCCGACGGCGAGTAATCGCGCAACGCGATTGACCGTTGGACCGAAGTAGTCGCCGTCGCGTTCGTCGGCATTACCCGCGTGCAGCGCCATACGTACGCGCAATCCTTCCACCGCTGAGAAGTCTTCGGTACCCAGCGCGCGCTGCGCGTCGAGTGCCGCAGCGAGGGCATCGGCCGGCGTTGCAAAGGCGGCACAAAACGCGTCGCCCATTGTTTTAAAGACGTAGGCTCGGTGGGCTTCCAGCGCCGTGCGCATCAACGCATCGTGGCGCGCGAGCGCCGTAGCCATCGCTAGGCGGTCGTGCTCCCAGCGCACGGTGCTGCCTTCAATATCCGAAAATAGGAAGGTTACCGTGCCGGTCGGACGCGCTGAAGGCGGCGGGCTCGAATTGAGCTGGGTCGCCATAAAGGCGCGTTTCGTCTCTAGCGGCGTTCCCCTTCGAGTAGCAGCCGCAGCGCCTGCCAATGCCGCGCATGCGGGACCTTTGCGCCTGCCCGGATACGCGAGCAGGCCGCGAGCGATAAGCCCGTAGCCTTGCTGATCTCTTTGAGCGAAAAGGTATCGAGCTTTGGCGCGATCTCGCGCTTGAACCAGGCCTCGTCGCGCTGGCCGGGATGCTCGCGCGCCCAGCTGCGGTTGCGGCGATGGCCTTCGCTGACGGCTTCGGCTCGCGCGCGATTCACGGTGGCGGTGCGCCGCGGATCGTCGCCCGCAGCGGCCTGTGCTGCGAGCGCCTTGCGTGCGGCTTCAATCGCGCGGAGCCCATGCTCACGCCGCGCTTTCGGCATGCAGTCCTCGCAATGCCGCCGCCGACGCTTGAGCACCGGCTCGCCGCATAGCGCGCACGCGATCGGCGAACTCGGCCGCGCTTCCAAGGTCGGCGCGCGCCAT
>DATHOI010000015.1:0-4531 GCA_035485095.1 Polyangiaceae bacterium
CTGAGGGCTTGGAATCGATGCGGTTGAGGTAGAGAGCGTAGCTGGGTCCGTGGTGAGCTCAATTGCCAGCGTCGAGTCGAGGGGTCGTGCGGCCGCAGCGCGCCCACGCCCCCGCTCGATCTCGATCGCGCTGGTCGCTGCGTGGGCGGCTTGGCTGAGCATGGGTTGCCAGGGTGGCTATCCGATCCCCGCGACGCGCTGCGACGAGTGGTGCGATCAGACGCGCCGCATAGACTGCGAGCCGTACGATCCGGCCGAGTGCGTTCTTGATTGCGAGTCGAGTGGCGTCGGCAGCGCGGCCTGCGCTGACCTGTTGAACCAAACGCTAAGCTGTTTGCGCAGCAAGTCCGACGCAGAGCTGAGCTGCGAGAATCTGTTGCAGAGGGGACCAAAGCCGTGCGGGCTCGACGATATCGCGGCCTGCGCGACTCGGACGCGGAGCGGAGGCCCGCCGCTTCCAGATTCGTTGGACGCGAGCTCGTTGGACGCGAGCTCGTTGGACGCGGATTGACGGACTCTTAGAATGCGCCTTCGGCGCCGATGCTTGGAACGGTGACGGGACCGATTTTCTGGTAGGTGCAGGAGAACGCGTTGCAGTCGCCTTCGAGTGCTTCTTTGTTGAGGGTCGTGTTCAAGACCTCGAATACTAGGCCCCACCAGGCGTTGGGTTGTTTGATGTACCAACGTTTTTGGAGCTTGAAATCGAGGCGCCAAAAGGGCGGCGTGCGCGGCGGCGCTTCGGCGGCTTGGATGTACGCCACGCGCGTGGGGATGCCGGTGTAAAACAGCCAGCGTCCGCCGAGCCGCCAATTTTTGCCGAGGTTGCCGGAGAGCGCCACGTTGAGCACGTGCGTGCGGTCGGTCGTGGCCGGCCCTTCGAGATTGCCCTCACTGCGCACCGAGCGTGACAGCGTGTAGGACACGAAGCCGCCCACGTTGCGCGCCAAGCTACGTCGGACCATGAGCTCGACGCCGTACGCGTGCCCAGTCGCGCGAAGATCGGTCGCGCTCTGGTTGGTCGTGTTTTGCAACTGGATCAGACTGATCAGATCCGTCATGTTGAAGAACGCGTTTTGGAATACGGCCAGTGAGGACTCGAACCCCGCCGGCAAGGAGTAGTTGAGTCCCGCGCTGTACTGCAGCGCGCTCTGCAAGCCGCCCGCGAGCGACGGTTTGAAGCCCGGAACCGGCACGATGAAGCTCGGCGCCTGGTGCACGAACGCGAGCCCGTGCGTCACGCTGAGCTGCTTCGTCAGTGTGTAGCGAGCGCTGATACGTGGATCGAACGCGAGGGCGACGCGACCGCCCGAGACGTACAGATCCGCGCGCAATCCGGGCGTGATCTCGAGCTTGGGGGTCACTGCGAGCACGCTGTCGATCCAGACACCGGTCGTCAAATCCCGGCGTGCATCGTCGAAAGCGAAGCCAGCGTTGCCGTCGGTGCTCAGGACCCGATCGTCACCCGACTCCGGGCCGCCATTGTGGTTTTGAGCGAGCGACTCGAACAGCACGTCGCCACCCGCTCGTAGGGTCACGCCGTCGCTCAGCTGCTGCTGGTACTCCGAGCGCGCGCCGACCATGTGATTGGTGACCGAGATGTCGCCGTTGTCACCACCCGTGCGGTCGAGCCCGAGCATCAGCGCATTGCGCCAATTTCCCTGACTCAAGCGGTGATCCCAGCGCAAATCCAAGCGATGAAAATCGACGTCCACGATGGTGTTCTCGCTCGTGAATCCAGAAATGTCCGTCTCGCTCTCCTTCAAAAAATCTCCGGCGCCGAAGCTCAGAACCTCGACGCTGTTGTTCGAATCGACCTCGTAGCGCACGCGGCCTTGGTAGTCCCAATAGCTGAGGCTGACGTTCGGCACGATCAGCGACAACACGGCGGCGGTGTATGAAAAGCGCCCGCCCACTATGGCCGAGCCGCGCCCGCCAGCGAACGGCGCTTCGATCACGGCGCCGCTGTCGATCAAGCGGATGCTCGCTTCGCCGTGCAAGCTATAGCTGGGCGGAGCCATCTCTCCGGCGACGATGGCGCCAGCAAAGCGGCCGTAACGCGCGGGATACGCGCCAGGATACAAATCGACGTGGTCGATGAAGGCCGGCTGCAGCACACCGGGCCCCGCCGCGAAGTGGAACAAATAAGGCACCGGAATGCCGTCGAAGAAGTAGCCGACGTTGCCGGGGGGCGCGCCGCGTACGTAAAAATACGGCAGGCCGCTGGCGATTGGCACGACGCCCGGTAGCGCTTCGATGGCGCGATACGGGTCGCCAAACGCGCCAGGCATGTCGTGCACGTCGGCGCGACCGAGCGTGTGCCGAAGCGGCTCGCGTGTGCCGATCACCAGAATTTCCTGAATTTTTGGCTGTGCCGGCGTGGCCACCGGGTGCTTTGCAGGTGCGGCATCCGGCGTGCCTTGCGACGCTACCGGGGACTCGCTCGGCGGCAGGAAGTGCACGGCGAAGCGAATCTTGGCCGCGACCGGCACACCCGCGCGTGTTGCCGGCTCGAACGTCCAGAAGGCGCTAGCCGCCAGGGCACTGTCCGCGAACGACGCGTCGCCACTGATAGCGGCGGCGCCCGTGACGAGACCTTGCTTCGAGACGGTGAGCTCGAGCACGACTTCATGCTCACCTTGCTGACCCGACGGGTAAGCGATGGGCGTCGAGACCGCGCGCGGTGGAACGACCGGCACGGGCGCTTGCACGGGCGCAGGAGCGGGCGCGGGGACAGGTGGGGCGGCGGCAGGCGGCGCCTTGTCGTCCATCGAGACGGACTGCGCAAACGTGAGCCGCGCGATGCACGACACCGAAAACAGCCAGCAAGCCCCCAAGCACTGTTTGAACCCTGTCACACCCGCATCCCAGGCAGCCTTATAGGCACGCGCGTGTGGCTCAGTCGAGCCGGATGCCGAGACCGTTCAGCAAGCGAACCGCCTCGGGCAGTGAGAAGCGCGCTTTTTCGAGACGGTTCTCCTTGGGGCCGATCACGTAGCCCGTCGCTCCGCGGAAGTCGCACTGCCGCAGGTCGGTATTGACGAATTCGGCATCTTCCAGATCGGCATCACGGAAACTGACTTTTTTCAGATCGAGATCGCGAAACGAAGCCCGGCGCGCGATGGCGTTCGAGAAATCACAGGTAGCGAGGCGCACGCCGATGAAGGTGGCGTCGTTCAGCTGCGAGCCCGCGAAGGAGACCGTCTCGAGTTTTTCGATCTCGGACCAATTGATGCCGGTGAGACGGCAGCGCGCGAATTTCGAACGCACGAAGGCACAGTCCACCAGCCGACTGAGCGTGAAATCGCAATCTTCGAACGAGCAGTCGAAGAACCGGCAGCGACTGAGCTTGCGGTCATTCAGCGTCACTTTGGCAAATGTGCAGTCCTCGAAGTCTGCGTCGTCGAGCACGATGCGTGCTTGGTCGACGGCCGAAAAGGTGGTCTCGGAAAACGAGGCTTTTGTGGTTCGCACCATGGCGACACCCTTAGAGCGCCTAACGGCTGGCGGCCAGGTGCTCGGATAGAGTAGGGGTGGAACGGCCGTGCGCGTTTTTCGTGATCAGAAGCCTGGCTTGTTCCCATCTAAGCCAGGTGCAGAGCGATGGCCCCAGTTTTGCGTCGCTCGGGGCGGGCATCGCGGTGTCACGGATCTCGTACACGACACCATTGTCGACCGCGGCCCGACCGACCGAGATGGCACGCACTGACCCGCGACTGCGCGCTGCAGTCCGCGACCATTTACCGCTCGTTTGGCGTGTGTTGCGCCGAGCTGGGTTGGGCCCAGCCGATGCCGAGGACGCCTCGCAAGACGTATTCTGGGTGTTAGCGCAACGCGTGGCAGACGTACCCGAGCGCGCGCAACGCTCATTTTTGGTGTCGACCGCGCTGCGCGTCGCGTCCGATCGCAAGGCGTCGAAGTGGCACCGTTCGGTCGGTACCGGATTGGACACTGACGCGCGTGCCAGCGAAGCGCCGCTGCCCGATGAAGCACTCGACCTGCAACGAGCCGGCGCGCTGCTCGACGAAGCGCTCGAAAGCCTCGAAACGTCGGACCGCGCGGTGTTCGTCCTGGCAGAGCTCGAACAAATGAGCCGCAGAGAAGTCGCCGACGCGCTCACTATCCCGGAAGGCACCGTGGCTTCTCGCTTGCGCCGCGCGCGCGAAGCGCTCGAGGTCTCCATCCGCCGCTTGCGCGCGCGACCGAGGACCGTGCGATGACCAACGAAGACGACGATCGCCAGTTCCTCGATAGGCTACTCGAGGCCACGCGTCGAGAAGCGCCGCCAGTCGAGCTCGCTGAGCGCGTGCTCGATCACGTCGCGTACCGCACTCGCCTCGAAGGCTCAGTGCAGCGAACATTCGGCTCGGGGCGCCGCATACTCGTGTCGGCGGCAGCCGCGCTCGCGGCCGGCTTCGCGCTGCTGCTCGTGGCGCGCAATTCCACGCGCGAAGCAGCCATTGTCGCTGAGCAGCCGCGCACCGCCGGGGGTCTCGGCAAGCCGGCTCTTGCGGCCGCGTCGGCGAGCTCTTCC
>DATHOI010000016.1:0-6335 GCA_035485095.1 Polyangiaceae bacterium
GTGTGCATCATCGCGACCGTGCTCATGGCGTACGCACCCGCACCGTTGGTGTGCAGCCACTCCTTTTCCGAGGGCCCGAGGTCGCCATTGGTCTCGATGAACGGCCAAGGTGACTCCACGCCGCGCTTTGCGTCGCGCGACTTCATGATTTACTCCGAGCAGCAAGCGCCGCCTGCGCCGCCTGCGCGAGCGCGGCCCGCGGTGGTGAGGCGCTGAGCCACAGCTCAATGGCCAGCGCGGCTTGCGCCAGCAACATCCCGAGGCCATTTTCAGCTCGCAAACCCGATGCTCGGGCGCGCGCCAGAAACGGCGTCGTCGCGGGATTGTAGATCAAATCATAGGCCAACGCGCTTTGCGGGACATGTTCCCAAGGCACGATATTGGCGAGCTGCTCACCGTCGTCCGCGCCGTGCATGCCGGCGCTGGTGCATTGCACGATCACGTCCACGCGCGCGAGCACCTCTCGGAAGCGCGCCTTGGCGCTCGGATCCGACTCGGGCCAGGCGAGCAGCGCCGCGCCTTGCGCCGCAAACTCCGCTGCGTGCGGCCAGCTTGCCTCCGGTTCGCCAGGCGTGAAGCGGCGCGCCGTGAGTGCGACGCGGTCCGCCCCAGCGTCCTGCAATGCGCTCACGACCGCGGGAGCGGCCCCGCCGTTGCCAATCACGACCACGCGCCGCACCGAGCTCGCCAGGCGTCGGAACTCTTCGACCAACGCCGGAACATCGGTATTGTGCGCGACGATCGCGCCGTCCGCGCTGCGCGCGAGCACATTGGCCACAGCCACGCGCTGCGCGCTCGGCGCGACGCGATCGGCAAGCTTCAGGGCCAAGCGCTTCCACGGGATGGTGATGTTCGCCCCCGTGATTTCTCCGGTCCGAAGCGCAGCAACGACCGATTCGACTGCCGCCTCGTCGGCACAGTCACACAAGTCGTACTGATAGCGGAGGCCGAGCGCTTCGTACGCGGCGTGATGGATGGCCGGGGAAAGTGAATGCGCCACCGGATGACCGATGAGCACGAAGCGTTTGCTCGATGTAGCCTTCACGTTCCGCTCCCAATAGGCTCAGCCAACGCACTCGGGGTGTCGATATCCGGGCTGATGCTTTGCACTCGGCTGGCGATCCGACCGCGACCTAGGCGAATCGCAATTTCATCACCGACCGCGACCTCCGCAGCGGAACGCAGCGCGCGACCGTCGCCACGGGTCGCGATCGCGTAGCCCCGACCCAAGATCGTGAGCGGCGACAGACCATCGAGCCGCACTGCGGCGTCCGAGAGAGCAGCAGCCTCACGGCTGAGCCGTCGCCGCATGGCATTTTCTAGTCGTACGCTGAGGGGACCGAGCTCTGCGCGCGCATTGGCCAAAACGGCACGCGGATGCCGCCCGTACAAGCGACGCGCGAGCAGCTCGGCGTGCGCGCGCCGCTGCGCGATGCTTCGTGCAGCCTGCTGCCGCAACCGCGCGTGCAGGTCATCGAGCTCCTGCTGACGCTCGGCGATCGTGAAGCGCGGATCGGACAAGCGAGCACGTGCCCGCTCGACCTCACCGCGAAAACGCAAAAGGCGCGCCCGCGTCGCGCGCAAGAGCGCGTTGTGCGCCCGCGCGAGCACTGCCGTCCGCGCTCGGGTCTCGGGCACGACGAGCTCAGCCGCCTGTGACGGGGTCGCCGCACGCACATCGGCGACGAGATCGGTGAGCGAAAAATCGACTTCATGACCGACGGCACTGACGACTGGCACGCGCATCCGCGCCACGCGGCGCACCACGCGCTCGTCATTGAACGCCATCAGGTCTTCACCCGAGCCGCCACCACGACCGAGGATCACGACATCCAGCCCCGGGTAGCGCTCGATCAAGTCGAGCGCTCGGATGATGGCTTCCGGCGCGCCCTCACCTTGCACCAAAGCCGGCGCAAGGACGATCTTCAGATCGCCACGCCGAAACGCGACTGTCACGATATCGTGAAAGGCGGCTCCGCCCTTGCTCGTCACGACACCGATCACGCGCGGTTCGGGCGGCAGCAGGCGCTTTCGCTCCAGCGCGAAGAGCCCTTCAGCGGTCAAGCGCACCTTCAATTGTTCGAGCGCTTCGAGCAACGCGCCGCGCCCCGCCGGCCTCACTTCATTGACGACGAATTGCAACCGACCGCGCGGCGCCCACACGGTCGCCTGCCCCGTGAGCTGCAGCCGCGCGCCCTCGTTCAGATGTCGGCGCGCGCGTTGCGCGTTGAAGCGATACATCACACATTCGACGATCGCGTCCTCTACTTCGTCCTTCAAGCTGAAGTAGACGTGCCCACTCGGCGCGCGTTTCAGCGAGCTGACCTCGCCCTCGACCCAGAGCTTGACGGACGCGTCCTCCACCGCGCGACGCAAGCGCCGATCGAGCTCTGAAACGCTAACAACCTCTTCCGGCCCGCCGCTCACGGGCCGCGTATAGCAGCGCCAAGGCGAGCGGGCTTGGCAATTGTGCCCGAGCTTCAGCGGGACGGGAAAACGCTGGCGGAACCCGCCTGTTTGCGCCGGGCCAGCGAGGCTTTGCTGTCTCGGGTTCATTTACGCGGTCGCGCGCGGGTGCCAAACTCCGAGTAACGAAAAGTGACCAGTGGGGACGTACGGCAACAGGAGCTCATCGGTTATCGCCGCGCCGCGGCACTACCCGGCATCGAGGTCTTGGACGCCCATCATTCGTCGCGGCATTGGCAATGCGTGAACGAGACGTACGCTCTGACGTTTCTTCGCACTTGGCACGGTGAGGTCGTGTTCCGCGGCATCAAACAAGACGCTCGACCCGGCTTCATCGTGTGCAATCAACCGGGTGAGCCGCTGCTCGCCAGGCCAGCAGCCGGGCTCGCGGGATCGTTCAACGTGATCGAGCTCCGTCCGGATCTCTTCGAGGAATACGCGTTCTCGCACCAAGCCCACGCGAAACATCCCGAATGGCGCGGCCCCGTGCGGGCGATCTCGGATGCGTTCTCGCTGCAGCTCAGACGCTTGCTGGCGGCGCTCGACCCGGCAACCCCCGCGCTGGCGCTACAGGCAGAGGCGACCGAGCTCTCACATTTCATGGTCCATGAGTTGGTGACCGGCAAGAGTATCGACCCCTCGCGCCAGTCGCGAGGGCATTTTCACGCCGCCGCCTGCATGCGTGAATGTCTCAACGAAGAGGGCTTCCAAATCGACTTGGAGACGCTCGCCAGCCAGGTGAGCCTAAGCAAATTTCAGGCGCTGCGCGCGTTCAAGCGGCGCTACGGCTTGACGCCTCATGCCTACCAACTGTGCGTTCGAGTCAAACGCGCGGCGCAGCTGCTCCTCGCTGGGGGCACACCGGCACAGGCCGCCAGCGACTGCGGGTTCGCCGACCAAAGCCATATGACTCGACATTTCAAGCGTATTTTGGGGGTGACGCCGAGGCAGTACCAACTGGCGCGCGGCACCAATCAAGAAGCCCCCGGGCTGGTCGAACGAGCGGACTTCCGCGTACACTAGTGTCCTGAGTCATTCAAACGCCGCAGCGCGCCCAACCCATTCTCGGTACTATATCCGTCTTGACGCACGACAACCCGGAACGGAGTTCCGGACCGTCGTGCTCACGTTCCGAATGCCCTCCTCGCCTGCCCCATGAAGCGCGTCCTGATCGCAAATCGCGGCGAGATCTCGGTGCGCATTTCGCGCACGCTGCGGGAGCTCGGGCTCGAAGCCATCGCGCTAAACACACCGGAAGATCGCCATGCCCTGCACGTGCGCAGCGCAGACCGCGCGTTCGAGCTCCGCTCGGCGCGCGGCTACCTCGACGCGACCGAGGTGATCGACGTGGCACGGCGCGCCGGGTGCGACGCGGTTCACCCGGGCTACGGTTTTCTCTCGGAAAATGCCGAATTCGCCACGGCGTGCATCGGCGCCGGCCTGTGCTTCATCGGACCGCCGCCCCAGGCGATCACGGCCATGGGCTCCAAACAGCGAGCCCGCGCGGCGATGGCCGCGGCCGGTGTGCCGATCATTCCGGGTGGCGACGCGCACACGTTGCTCGAAGCCAGCGCGACCGCCGCTCGCGTCGGCTATCCAATCCTGCTCAAGCCGACCGACGGCGGCGGTGGCAAAGGCATGCGCCTCGTGCACGCCGAGAGCGAGCTCGAACAGGCGCTCGAACGCACGCGCAGCGAAGCCCAAAATGCCTTCGGCAGCGACGCGGTGTACATCGAGAAAGCGATCCGCGGCGCGCGCCACGTCGAGATCCAAATACTCGGCGATCAGCACGGAAATATCGTGCACCTGTTCGAGCGAGACTGCTCGATTCAACGCCGTCATCAGAAGATCGTCGAGGAGACACCCTGCCCGGTGCTCAGCCCGGAAACGCTCGCCCAAATGGCTGAGGTCGCCGTGCGCGGAGCAGCCTCGATCGGCTATTTTTCCACTGGCACGTTCGAGTTTCTGCTGGCTCCCGACGGCTCGTTCTATTTCTTGGAAATGAACACGCGGCTGCAGGTCGAGCACCCGATCACCGAGCTCGTCACGGGGCTCGACCTGGTGCGCGAGATGGTGCGCATCGCGGACGGCGCCGCACTCGGGTTCGAACAAGTCACGCGTCGCGGAGCGGCCATCGAAGTGCGGCTGTACGCCGAAGATCCCGAGAACGGATTTTTGCCGAGCCCGGGCAGCATTTCGCTGCTCAGACCCGCAGCGGGGCCCTTCGTGCGGGACGATTCGGGCGTCTTCGAAGGCGCGCAAGTCAGCGCGAGCTATGACCCGTTGCTCGCCAAGCTCGCCGTGTGGGGCGCAGATCGAGGCGCGGCGCTGGCGCGCATGAGCCGCGCGCTTTCCGACTACGCGGTCGGCGGCATTCGCAGCAACATCGCATTTTTGGCCCGCGTCATCGCGCACCCCGATTTCGTGCGCGGCGTGTACGACATCGACTTCGTCGCCCAAAAGCTGAGCGAGCTCTTGGCCGAGCCCGCCGTCACGACCGAAACTCGCCTATTGCTCGCGGCCGCAGCTGCAGTGGCGGCGCACTCACAGGCCGAGCTCACGCATCGAAAAGTCGCGCCGGGCGGCAGCGAGCTGTCACCGTGGGTTCGAGCGCAGCGTAGTGAGCTCAAATGGTGATGCTGCCTGTCTCTTGAGCAGAGGCGACGCCCGCCAATTTCTGATTTTGGCGTCGCATTCGCGGCGCTCAGACCTTCTTGTATTCTTCGACGAACTCCCAGTCGGCGATCAAGTGCTTCTTCAATAGCAACGACAGCAGCGCGGCGAACAGCGCCTCCCAGTGCACGTTGTCGCCCAAGATCTCGGTTGCGTCAGCGCCATGGGAAACAGCGCGTAGCGCCGCAACCAAATCGCGCGCGGTCAACTCGCCGCCTTCCGCGTTCGTAGGCGGCAGGGACCGGCGCTTCGCGCTGCGGCGCTGCGCGGCGGCCTGACGGGCCGGCAAGTTCACCTTCGAACCGTCGAGCAAGGTGAGCGTGATCATCTTTGCGCCGCCTTTTTTGGGCAGCGGCATGGAAATCTCGCGAGCCTCGATCTGAGGCCCGGAGTCGGGGGCTTCCGAGATGCGCGCCGCAGCGGCGGCCTCCGGAGCCGCGAGACGAGCGCTCAACGCAACCGGCGCGCCGGAGCCGACCGCGACAGGCGCTTCCAAAACGCCTGGTCCACTCGGCACGATACGGGGCGTGATCTCCGCCGCTGGAAGCGCAGCCGGCATGGGCTCCGCGATCTGCGCGGGGGCGCTCGCCGCCGCGGGCGGCTCGACCAGCGGCGCAATCGGTTCAGCCGCCACCGCTGGAGGTTTGACCGAGGCCACGGTGACCGGCGGCGCTTCACGGGGAGAGAGCACATGCAGAGTACCGGGAACGGGCGTGCGTTCACTGGAGGCCGGCACGTCCTCCGCGAGCCGCGGCGGCACGCTCTTGGCTCGATCGTGCGAGCGCACTCCGGCGGCGGTCTCCGCATCCACTTCGGCGACCGCTTCGGAGAGTGACGCGGTGTCCTTGCCCACGCCATAATAGACTCGAATCGCCGAGCGAATATCGGTGGGCGGCGCGATCATCGCGCGTACCGGCAGGCCTGCCCATTGGGCTACCTCGCGCTGCGCGACGTCGTCACTCGGGTCGTCCATCGCGACGTACAGGGTTTCGCCCAAGCCGCGCACGCGCCGCACGAAAATGGGCACCAGGCAGAATTTTTCCGCGAGTTGATGCGACACCAAGTTCAGTAGCTGACGCGAGAAATCGATGTGATAGAGCGACACCCAAGGCACGCTCAGTTGCTGGCTCAAGATCTGCGTGACCTGCGTCTCGGTAACCAAGCCAGCATCGACGAGCATCGTGCCGATGCGGCGA
>DATHOI010000017.1:0-3063 GCA_035485095.1 Polyangiaceae bacterium
TCTTCACCGCCTTCCGTAACGGTTTTTGCGTCGGGCGTTGCACCGCGCAGATCGATCGCGAGCACCTGGCGCGTTACAAGGACGAGACCGGGTTCTTCGGCTTCCTCGACACCGTGGAGGACGAAGAGGTTGCGAAATTGCTGCTCGATGCCGCGAGCAAATGGCTGCGTGAACGCGGCATGAAGAAGATCCGCGGGCCGTTCTCGCTCTCGATCAACGAAGAGATGGGCTGCTTGATCGAGGGCTTCGACACGCCGCCCATGGTGCTCATGCCGCACCATCTGCCCTATCAGGGCGGGCTAATCGAAAAGTGCGGTTTCCAGAAGCTGAAGGACGTGTACGCCTGGCGCTACACGGTCGGCAACATTCCGGAACGAGCGCGAAAAGCGCACGACGAGCTCCAGGCGCTCCCCGAGCTCAAGACTCGACACATCGACATGCGAAACCTCGACAGCGAGGTGCGTATGGTGATGCAGCTCTTCAATGACGCTTGGAGTGACAATTGGGGCTTCGTGCCGTTTACCGAGAAGGAGCTGTCGAAGCTCGCGGCCGACCTGAAGTTGATCGCGATTCCGGAGCTGACTTACATCGCTGAAATCGACGGACAACCCGCAGCATTCGCGATCGCGCTGCCCAACATCAACGAGCTGATCAAGGACATGAAGGGCAAATTGGGCCCGCTCGAGCTTGGCAAACTGCTTTGGCGGCTCAAAGTAAAAGGCCCGAAGACCGCGCGTTTGGCGCTCCTCGGTATCTCGAAAAAGTTTCGCGGGCAGCGCAAATACGCAGGCCTCAGCATCTATCTCTACTCCAAGCTCAATCAATCCGGACAGAAGCTCGGCATCGAGTGGGGCGAGCTGTCTTGGACGCTCGAAGACAACGGCCCAGTGAACGTCGGGATCAAGTTCATGGGCGGAAAAATCTACAAGAAGTATCGGATTTTCGAGAAAAACACATGACCATCCTCGTCACGGGCGGCTCGGGCTTTCTGGGCTCGCACATCATCGAGCAGTTGTCCCAAGCGGGGCGACCCGTGCGCGCGCTCGTGCGCCGCTCGAGCGACACGAAGTTCTTGCGCACGCTGAGTAATGTCGAGCTGTTCGATGGTGCCATCGACGACCGCGAGAGTCTGGAGCGCGCGGTGACCGGTGTCGAGGCGGTGGTGCACTCAGCGGGCCTCGTCAAGGCGCGCAGCTTGGATGAGTTCATGCGGGTCAACGCACGCGGCACCGAGCTCCTGCTCGAAGCCTGCTTGCCGCTCAAGGCGTCACTGAAACGCTTCGTGCTCGTGTCGAGCATTACGGTCGGTGGCCCGAGTGACGCCCAAGGAAACCCTGTGCCGCTCGACGCGACACCTCGCCCGGTGACCGACTACGGCCGCAGCAAGCTCGCTGCTGAAAGAGCCGCCCTGGCCAAGAAGGACGAGCTGAAGCTCACGGTGATCCGGCCGCCTGCCATCTACGGACCTCGGGACCGCGAGATTTTGGCCTTTTTCAAGTCGATCAAGCTCGGTGTCTTGCCGCTGCTCGGCTCGCCCCAGAGCAAGCTCAGCATGACCTACGGTCCGGATTGCGCGCGCGCGTGCATTCGCGCGATCGACGCAGACGTACCGAGCGGCAGCATCTTCGCCGTGGACGATGGCGCCGTGCACACCATGGCCGAGCTCATCCAAGAGGCCGAGTCGGCCATCGGCAAGCGCGCGTTCCTGCGCATTCCTTTGCCGCGCCGTGTGGTGGAAGGCGCCGCGTTGCTGAGCGAAGCCTATGGCCGCGCCACCAACCGCGCAGTGATGCTCACGCGAGACAAGTGCAACGAGCTGTTCGACCAATGGGTGTGTGATAGCTCGAAGACGCAGCGCGAGCTCGGCTGGGCGCCGACTATGACGTTCTCACAGGGCGTGAAGCACACGGTCGACTGGTATCGCGAAGCCGGCTGGCTCTAGCCATGTTCGAGCGCCTGGCGTTGGCGGCGTTTCTGTGGTTCGGCATTCACGCCTTCATTGCGGGTTCCGAGCTGCGCTGGGCGCTCGCGCGAAGGCTCGGCGAACCGGGGTTTCGAGCCTTCTTTTCCGTGCTGTCTTTGGCTTCGTTGGCATATCTCATTCAGGCCTACCGGAGAGCTCCGTTTTATCCGTTGTGGTTTGCGCCCGAACCCATCCATTGGTTGCCACTCGTCGTAATGCCGCTCGCGCTCGTTCTCGCGGTCGGCGCGTTCAGCGTGCCCAATCCCACTGCTGCTGGCGCCGAGAGAGTCCTGGAGCGCACCGATGCCGCGCGCGGGGTGCTGCGCATCACTCGTCACCCGTTCTTGTGGGCGGTGGCGCTGTGGTCGGGGGCGCATCTGCTGGTGACGGGACACGTCGCAGCAATTCTATTTTTCGGCTCGCTGTGCGCAACGGCATTGCGCGGCACGAGCAGCATCGACGACAAACGCCTGCACACCAATAGAGCCGAGTTTGCGCGCTACTCGGAGGTCACCTCGAACGTGCCCTTCGCCGCGATCGTCACCGGAAAGAATCGCTTGGTTTGGTCGGAGCTGTGGGTACCACTGTTGATCGCGACACTGCTCTTGGCGCTGATTTTGCGGCTGCACCTGCGCGCGTTCGGCTTTTCGCCGTACGGTTAATTGTCTCGCGAGTACGTCGAATTGTACTCCGCTGTATGGATGACGTATCGACGCATTGAGTTCCTCCAGTGCGTGTCGACGAAACCGAGGGAGGGGACTTCACGACTTACGACAAGACGACGGTGCGCGCGACTCATATCGACGAAACCGAGAGAGGCTCATGTCGACGAAACCGAGGGAACTCCACGCCAACCCTGTTTCATTTCAGATCTGAAGTTTAAACTTCAACATCAGATTTTGCGGCGCGGGAGAGAGTCTGGATCCGCGCGCCGGGCGTTCGGCGACTATATCCGGGCACTACCGAATCTTGGATTCGGCGCACGGTATCTCGTCGAGGAAATGCGGTTTCGGATTTCCTCGAGCCCCGGAACGGAGCGCCGGTGGTCGTACTAGTCGTCGGCGTTTTCGGCTTCGGCGCTCGCCGCATCAGGCGCAACG
>DATHOI010000018.1:0-3877 GCA_035485095.1 Polyangiaceae bacterium
GCCGTTTTGGCGAAGCCGAAGCAGAGGTCACGCGCGCCGCGGGGCTCACGAAGAACGCACGCGAGCGCGCGCTGTTTCTAGAACGCGCTGCGTCTTACGCCGTGCAAGGACGACTCGAGAAGGGCAACGCACGGGACTGAACCGGCGTCGCGCTTTTTTTTGCACCCGCCAGACCCTCCCCGAACGCAGCTCGACTAGTCTATGCGCATGGACACGCCGCTCGAAGTCGTCCTCAGCCCGGCATCCGAGAGCGAGGCGCCGGTGCTCGAAAATTTACTCGAGCTCTATCTTCATGACTTGAGCGCAGTGTTTCCCAACGTGGCCATCGGCGCGGACGGCCGCTTTGGGTACCGCAGGCTTTCGCTGTATTGGTCGGAGCCAACCGTTCGCTTTCCGTTTCTCGTCCGGCGCGCGGGTCAGCTCGCGGGCTTCGTTCTGGCCGTGCACGGGTCGACCGCCGGCGCCGAGCCTGAGGCATTCGACATCGCCGAATTCTTCGTGCTGCGCAATCAGCGTCGCGCCGGCGTGGGCCGGCTCGCCGCGCGTGCGCTTTGGAACCGCTTGCCCGGTCGCTGGACAGTGCGCGTTTCGGAGGGAAATGTAGACGCGCTCCCGTTCTGGACGAGCGTCATTCATGAATACACCGCGGGCCAAGCCACGCACCGAGAGCGCGCTGGCACTGCCCACCCTTGGCGCGTCTTCGACTTCGAGACCATGCCGCGTAGCGCGATCGAGTGAAGGCAAAAATGCCTCGCTACCGAGGCCGTGATGTCGAGGTTGTCACGCCTGGCGCAGAACGCCGCGTCCATGGGCGACGCAACACCGCGTTTTCGTAAGTGAGCGACCCTGGCATGAACGATGCTCGGTTTTTGCGTGGAGGTGACAATGGCTCACGCAATCACGCACGAGGCGCTCGGGGATGACGTCGATAGGGCCGTTCAGATCATCGCTCGGGACCGAGCGCGAAAGAAGACCCTCGCGGTAGGCGCGTTGCTTGCTGGAATTCTGGCGATGCTCGGCGCGACCTACGCCATGTACACTTACACACCCGGAAAGCTTCCCGCCGGTCAGGTGGGTAGTGAGACCATGAAGCAATTCACGCCCTAGCATGGCACGGGTACGTTCGAACGACGGCACCTGGATCGCCTTCGAGCAGGCTGGGCAAGGGCCCGCTGTTGTCCTGATCGGTGGTGCTCTGATGGACCAAGCAGCGAGCGCGCCGTTGGCCGAGCTGCTGAGCCGACAATTTACCGTCTTCTCCTACGATCGCCGCGGACGCGGTGAAAGCGGAGACACGGCGCCGTATGCCGTCGCGCGTGAGGTCGAGGACGTGAATGCGGTGATCTGCGAGGTAGGTGATGCCGTTTGCTTGTTCGGTCATTCATCTGGTGCAGTTCTCGGCCTGGAAGCAGCCGACCAGTTGCCCGCCAAGATCAAGAGACTGGCTCTCTACGAGCCACCGTTCATCGTCGATGACAGTCGCGCTCCAGTGCCGGCTGAGTATTTGGCGGAGCTCAAGTTGCTGCTTGCCGAGGGTCGCCGAGGCGACACCGTCGAGTACTTCATGAATCACGGGCTCGATGCAGCACCCGATTCCATCGCTCGAGCAAAAGAGGGGCCGATGTGGCACGAGATCGTGCAGTTGGCCCACACTCTGCCGTACGACGCCGCGATCATGGCCAACACGATGAGCGGTACCCCACTGTCGGTCGCGCGTTGGGCTTCAGTTGCGGTCCCCACGCTGGTGGTGGACGAACGGCAGAGCGCGACGTATCTGCGGCACGCTGCAGAAGCGCTCACTCAAATGCTCCCGAACGCGCAACTATGCACATTGAGCACGGATGGTCCCGGGACAGTTCCGGAAAACCTCAGTCCTGTGTTGGTCGAGTTCTTCCAAGCTCGATGAGTGTCGTATTTGGAAGGCAAGCGGATGCCGGCCTGTTTCCAGGCCGGCGTTCCGTCATTATTGGGCGAGATAGTTACTGGGCGAGGGTGAGCTTCCCGAACTGACCGTGCATCTCCATGGCAGGTCCAGAGGTGAAGAATAGCTGCGCGCTCAGGTTCGCGGAGGGGCTGTTTGGCCCAAATGAGAGCGCCCACAAGCCGTCGATCGAGATCGGGGCGCCGGCGCTCGCCGTCAACTCGCCGAGCGGTTCACCGGTCGAGGCATCGTAGGCGTGAATCAAGCCGTCGCCGAAGTTGCCGACGAGCAGAGCGTTCGACAGCGCGCCCCAAGCGTCGGGCGCAAGCGCGAGACCCCAGGGAGAGTTCAAACTGCCTTGCGAAATTAGCCGCGACCCCAGCGTGCCGTCGACGCCGAATACGTCGACGTAGCCATTGCCAACACCTTTCACGTCATCGCCCTTCTCGGCGTCCTGCTTGGCGTACGTGACGTAGACCTTGCCGCCGAGTTCGGCGACGTTGAACGGCGCAAAGCCGGCTGGCAGATTCGGATCCGTAAACAGCGTCGTATCGACCGCCGCCGCGTACGACGTATCGAAGACATCGACCGTACCTGCATGAAAATTGGCTGCGACGAGTGAAGGCGTGGCGCCGTTCGTGACGAGCGCCAAACCCTTGTAGCCGGCGGTGTCAGCATGATTGACGCGCGTGACTGCGCTCGTTCCGGACTGCCAACCGCAGATCAGACCATCTTCCGTGGCGAAGATGAACACGTCGCCTTTGAAGTCGGTTGCCGATGCATTGTAAACCTGACCTGAGGGCTCACCGGTGCCACCAGCGGTGGTGGGTGGAATGGTCACGACCAAAGATTGCGGCTGCCCTGCGGGATCGAGCACCACTGACACGCCTTTGCCGCCGGACGAGACCCAGAACAGGGGGCCTCCCGCTGCATTCGGGTTGATCGCGAGCCCCCAACCATTCACCAGGTTCGCATCCGTGTTGGCCGCGCCTGCTTGATCGGATGTGAGCAGCGTCATCGTTACATTCTGCTGGATGCTAGTCGGAGTGGCGCCGGCCGCGCCGCCTTCGCCGACCATTCCCGCCTCGCCGGCGTTTCCAGCGACCGAGCTCCTTCCGCCCGCTCCGCTCGAGCTCACCGTGCCACCGGCGCTACTGCCGGCGGTACTCGTGCCGCCGGTGCTACCCGCAGTGCCGTTGGCTCCGCCTTTTCCTGCTGAAGCGCCGATGCCAGCGCTGCCTCCTGATCCGCCCGAGACACTCGTGTCGTCGGAGCTGCTGCACGCCGAGACCAACGCAATGCCGAGGGTCGTTGTAGCCAAAATCGCGCACGCGCCGCGCCGCAGAACTCTATGTTTAATGGTCACAGTATTGCTCCTCCTCAATGCGGCGTCGGTCGAGTAAGCGAGCTCACCGAGTCGGAATTGCCGACCGGCATGTAAGTCAGCCTGCGTGGAAGACCGACGCCTTCTCGATGATTGGTGCACTCATCATCGTTGCTGTTCACTCGAGAATGCTTAGTTTTTGAACTGTGATCAGCGACGATTCTGCCTCGTAGCACTTTGGCGAGAGAGCCACGTTCAACAGGTCGAGTGAGGCTGCCTTGAAGAGCGCGACGCACATTGCTTCGCCGCCACAGCGCCGTCGCCTTTCTCGGGCGCGCGTCATTGAGAAGCTAGCAACAGTCGCGCGAACAGCCGCTCGAGCCTGCGCGCATGAGGAGCTTGGCATTCACCACGTTCACGTAGTCCTGTGCGCCCAGCTCGAGCGCGGTGCTGCGTTCTGAGTCGCGCTCCTCGCGGCCCCCAGCCCATGCGACGACGGGGATGAGTGCCGTGCTGGGATCCCGCTTGAGCGGCACGAGCACTTCACGGCCATCGGCATCCGACAATTGAGTATCTAGAACAATCAGGTCCGGTGGCGAGAGAGCGAGTCCGACGCGAGCCTACCGAGCACG
>DATHOI010000019.1:0-2463 GCA_035485095.1 Polyangiaceae bacterium
GCAAGCACAGCCCTTCATAGCGCGTCTAAATTTGAATGGAAAGAAGTACGAGCAAACGAGCCCCGAGGTGAGCCCGAGCTCGCGCCACAAACGGTTGGGCGGGCGCCGGGTCAGAGGTAGTCTTCGGTCGGTGCGCGACCCCGACGTGATCGTGATCGGCTCCGGACCCAATGGGCTCGTGGCGGCCAACGCACTGGCTCAGCGTGGTTTTCGGGTGCTGGTGCTGGAGGCAAACAGCAAGCGTCCCGGCGGTGCGCTCGGCTCGGAGGAGCTGACGCGACCTGGCTTCGTGCACGATGTCGGCGCTGCGTTCTTTCCGTTCGGCAAGACCAGCCCGGCATTTCGCGAGCTCGGGTTGGAGCAAGCGGGCGTCGAGTGGGGGCATGCGCGGTTCGAAAGCTGTCACCCCGCGCTGGACGGCACGCACGCGTGCATCGCTCGCGATCCGGAGCTGAGCGCGGCGCATTTCGGCACGCCCAAGGACGGCGAGGCTTGGCGCAAGCTCGCGGCGTTCCACGCGCGCACGGAATCGGATCTGCTAAAGACATTGCTCGGACCCTTTCCGTCGCTCGCGCCCGCGTTGCGCTTGGGCCCGGCGAACCTGGCCAAAATTGCGTGGTACTTCGCGCGCAGCGCCGCCAGCCTTGCAAGAAACCTGTTTCGCAGTGAGGCGGCGCGCCGCGTCTTACCGAGCCTAGGGCTGCACGTCGACGTGGGTCCGGAAGATTGGTTCAGTGCGCCGCTTGGCTACATGCTCGGCATGACCGCCACCACCGGCGGCTACGCGGTTCCAAAACGGGGCGCACAGAGCATCACGAATGCGATGGTCACGCTGCTCGAGGGTCGTGGTGGGCGCTTGCGGCTCGGTGCGCAGGTCGCGCGTGTCGTCGTGCGCGGGGGACGTGCGTCCGCGGTGTTGCTCGAAGACGGCGAAGAAATTCGAGCAAAGCTCGGCGTGCTCGCCGACACCGCGGCGCCGACTCTGTATCTGAAGCTGCTCGACTCCGCGCACGTGCCGTCCTGGCTGCTCCGCAAGATGCGCTCATTTAAGCAGGGTTTTGGCACGTTCAAGGTTGATTTCGCGCTCTCGGGCAGCGTGCCCTGGGCGGTGCCCGCGGCGCGTGAAAGCGCGGTCGTGCATGCTTGTGAAGGCTTACCTGATCTCGCACGCTTTACGCGTGACGTGCGCGCGGGCAAGCTTCCCGAACAACCGTACCTCGTCATGGGCCAACAGAGCTTGGTCGACCCGACGCGCGCGCCACTCGGACAACACACGCTGTATTGCTACTCGCGCGTGCCGTCATTCCCAGAGGGCGGCTGGGCTCGACACAAACAGGCATTTGCAGATCGCGTCACCGCGCGCATCGAGGGGTTGGCGCCAGGCTTTAGCCAGAGCGTGCTGGAACGGCACGTCAGCGCGCCGCCCGACTTCGAAGCAATGAACGCCAATTTGATCGCTGGCGATCTCGGCGGCGGGACGAACGCCTGGCATCAGCAGCTGCTATTTCGGCCGGTTTTCCCGTATTTTCGCTATCGAACGCCGGTCAAGGGGTTGTACCTGTGCTCGAGCTACACGCACCCTGGCGCCGGCGTACACGGCATGTGCGGCTACAACGCCGCGCTGATCGCCGCGCGTGACCTAGGCTGACGCGCGGTCGTCGAGCTCGTACTTGCCGGGCGCCTCGGCGTCGAGCCGAATCGGGCGCGCCTCACCACGCGCAACGCGCTCGATGAGCTCGTCCACGCATTGGAAGAGCACGGTGTTGTCAGGCGATGGGTAGCTCTCGAGCGTCTTCTGATAGCCGTCGACTCGATCCAAGAACTGGAGCAACGGTTCGAGCTCCAAGCGGCGTGCCCAAGCGCCATAGCCGAGTTTTTCGAGGTAGCGCGCGTTGAGCTCTTGCTCGTATTGATGCGCGACTGGCACGGACAAAAGCGGCACTTTCAAGCTCACTGCCTCACTCAACAGACTGAAGCCACCTCCGGCAACTGCGGCTCGCGCCGTGCGCAAATCCTCCAGGAACCCGCTCTCGGAGAAGCCGCACAAGGTCACGTTGCCCTCTTGCCCCTCTCGACCCATGCCATAAACGCGAAAGCGATACGGCAGTTTTTTCAGCGTCGGGACCAAGCTCTGATTGGTGGGCGACGTTTGGTACACGAGCACGTGAGCGCCGGGCTCGCGCTTGGCCTGGACCACCTCGGGGCGCAAAATCGGCGGCACGAGCGTGGTGTATTTCTTGCGGACCTCCGGAAAGAAGAAGCTCGTCACGAGGTAGTGATAGGCGCCGGGCATCTTGATCTTCACGGCCACGCGCGCGAGATCGAAGTCGAAACCCTTGCCTGACGTGATGCTCTCGTCGTGGCGGCAACGATTGATGACCTGCATGTTGTCGATGCTGACCACCGGGACGCGATGATTGAGACCGTACAGCGCAGCCCAGGACTCGAAATCACTGATCACGA
>DATHOI010000020.1:0-5291 GCA_035485095.1 Polyangiaceae bacterium
AGAAGAGCGGGAAATGGTCGCTGGCGCCAACCAGTCCATCGTCAACATCCCGTCCGGGGTGTTGACGATGGACTGGTTGGCGCCAGCGACCATTTCCCGCTCTTCTTCTTGCGTCCACGAGTCCAAATAGTGGGCGGTGAACTGAATCGCTTCCGTGTGTTTGAAGCCGACGTGGAAGTGGTCGAGCATCGTGAAACGAGCATTGTTGTAGATGTTCGGGTCCGGCTTCTTCACGCCGAGACCTTGCTCGAACCAAAGCGAGTTGTTCTCGTCGATGTCGAAGTCGAGGTGGATCGCTTCACCGTCGTTGTGGATGCGGCCGAACATGTACGTGTCGTACTCGCCAGCGTCGTACTTACCGGCAGACCCGTATTTGTTCGAGAAAGCACCCGCGCGCCAAGCCAAGCGCACGTTCTCGTAGCCGAGGTCAGGCGTGAGATCGACATAGCCGTCGGTGACGCCGAGCTGGGACGCCGCGTCGGCATACGAGCCTTGGTTGAAGTCGTACCCCTGGATGGATACGGTTCCTTTTGCCAGTGAGTTGCCAAGCGACAAGTAGAGCTCGGCCCAGTCGGTCTTGTTGGCCGGGCTGCTTTGCCAGCTCAGGTACTGATTGTCTGGGATGACCGGGGAGTGCAGGGTGGTCGTGCTTTGACCGGATGACGTCTTCGTCGTGCGCTTGCCTAGGCCGAAGGTCATCGGAGCGCGGATGTAGCCGTGGTATTCGAACTTCCAACTGTCGTCATTGGCGGCGACCGCGGGGCCGGAGACGTTCGTTGTAGCGCCTTCGCTCACGGCTGCTTTGGCTGCGGGAGCCGCAGGCGTTGCAGGCGTGACCGGTGAAGGCGCGGGATTGTTTTTCGGCGGCTGAGCCGGCGGAGCAGGCTCGGAGTCCGGTGACGGGCCCTCCGGCTTCGCGGCCGGTATCTCGTCTTTGAGCTCGACTTTGTCGGGAGGCGGAGCCCCCGGCTCTTGGGCGGCTGCGGGCAAGGCAAAGAAGAGACCCGAGAAAATCAGAGGGAGTTTGCGCATCTGGCTTCGTTCCTGAGTCGGACGACGACTATCCTAACGGCTGAACCATCTCATGACGGTAGGGCCGCAGCTCCATTCCTATCAGAGTCGGAACCGAGTCGGAAGACAAATGTGGAAGCAGTTCCACACGCGTCCTGCCTTGGAACTCGCCGATACCGCTCTGTTTGCAAAAATGAACCTGGAACCAGTTGCTGGTCGCGCTTGCTGGTCAATTCTGCTCGAGTTTTGCGCAAAATTGCGCGTGAAGAGAGGACTGCTCTCGGGGCGCGATGCGTGGTCGCCCTGCGCAGCGTCAAGCCGCGGCATCCACACAGGCCGCGCGCGGGAAGCGCGCATTGGACCTCCGCGTGCGTGCTGACGCGGAGCCGAATGTGAGTCTCGGCGTTTGGGTCTTCGCTTACGGGTCCTTGATTTTTCGCCCGGATTTTCCATTTTGCGAGCGGCGCGCGGCGCGCTTGCATGGGTTCGCGCGGCGCTTTTGGCAGCGTTCGCCCGACCACCGGGGCACGCCAGCAGCGCCCGGTCGCGTGGTCACGTTGATCGAGGAACCGGGCACAGATGTGTTGGGTGTTGCATACCGCATCACGCCGGACTCCGCGCGAGCAGTGCTGGCTGAGCTCGACCTGCGTGAGCGAGCGGGTTACGAGCGAGAGCAGGTCGAGATCGAGTTCAATGAAGCGCCATTCGGCAGTGCGTACGCGTTCATGTACCGCGCGCGGCGCGGCAATCCGGATTTCAGTGACGACTTGTCGACTCGCGAGGTCGCCGAGATCGCGAGTACAGCTCGGGGGCCGAGCGGCGACAACGCAAGTTACGTTCGGCAGCTCGCGCAGGCGCTACGTGACCTCGGCGAGGTCGACCCGCACGTCTTCGAGATCGAGCGCTTGCTGCTGGAAAGCTCGCAAAAATAGCGATAATTCGCCGGACGAATGTGCCGGCTGGGGGCCCTGCTTAGTGGCAGCAAAGCGTCCGGAGACCGCGTCCTCTCGCCCGTAGTATACGAGGCCGAGTGCCTTCAAGTGGGCAACCCGTCTCGCGGGGCGTTTGGACGAAACTACTATGCTCGGTCTCACTCGGTATCAATGGTTGGTGTTGTTCGCGGCCTGGCTCGGTTGGGGCTTCGACGTGTTCGATGGTCTGCTCTTCAATTTCGTCTCGCCGATTTGCGTGCCGAATTTGCTGCACATCAACCCGGCTGCCCCTGACGCCAAGCAACAGGTGTTCGCTTACACGGCCATTCTGACCAGTCTACTGCTTCTCGGTTGGGCTTGTGGCGGCGTGCTCTTCGGGCGAATCACGGACCGCCTTGGACGTACCCGTACGTTGCTCTTGACCATGCTCACGTATGCGCTCTCGACGGCAGCTTGCGCCTTTGCGCCAAACCTTCCGGTCTTGGCGGTCTTCCGCTTCTTTGCGAGCCTCGGGATCGGCGGAGAGTGGGCGGCGGGTGCGGCGCTGGTCGCCGAATCCCTGCCATTTCAGAAACGAGTATTGGGCGGAGCGTTGCTGTACACGTCCGCGCCTGTGTTCCTGTTCATCGCTACGTTCGTGAACTACTTGTTTACGAGCAAGCTCGAAGGCATTGCCGCCAATCCGAACCTGTCATGGCGAGCGGTATTTCTAACGGGGCTCGTGCCTGCGATTGTCGCGGTGCTGATTCGCTTGCGCGTGCGCGAGCCTGAAGTGTTCAAGGAACCAGAAGCGGCCCCGCGTATCCTCGAGATTTTCACACCCCGCTACAAGCGGCGCACACTCGGCGGCCTTGCGCTGGCGCTCGTTGCGTTGGTCACGTGGTGGAGCTGCAGCGCGTTCATCCCGGCGATTTCCGGCTTTCTGGTGTCGAGAGGCGACAGCGCGCATTTGCCCGCAAAAGCACTCGCTCACTTGAAGTCGCACTACATTACGCTCGGCACCACTTGGTTCAATCTGGGCGGCTTAATCGGCACGCTGCTGACCGTGCCAATCGCTATGCGCTTCGGTCGCCGCCCGATGTTTCTGGGCTACTTCACGCTGGGCGCGCTCGCGGTCCTGAGCACGTTCGGGCTCACGCTGAGCCCCGAAGTGCGGCTGATGATGATGTTTACCATCGGTATCACCGTGTTTGGTATCTTCGGGTCGTTCACGTTCTATCTGCCAGAGCTGTTCCCGGTGCGCCTGCGGGGCACGGGGTCGGGGTTTTGCTACAACGCAGGACGCGTGATCACTTCGGCGTTCCCATTCATCATGGCACGCATCGCATTGTCGGGAGTCGACCCACTGAAGATCGTCGTCTGGGTAGCGCTGGCGCCGGCCATTGGAGTCGTCTTGCTGCTGGCTGGCGTTGGCCTGGAGACGCGCGACTTCGACGCGGACGCGGAAGCTGCCGCGGCTCTCGGGACGTAGCTACGGTCCGCCCGAGAGCACGACGTACAGAATGGGCACCGCCGCGCCGAGCACGGCAACGACTGCGCCGCGGCCGAGCAAGCCCTTGCGGCCGGGGATCATGAACAAGCCAGATAACGCCAAAAATAGCAGGAAAACGGCGTAGGAATCGGCAACGTAGGTCCACGCTTTCTTGCCGCGATTGAGATGCAGCCAGTTGGCGAGGCGGAGTAGGGGACGCGCAGCCTGGCCTTCTTCGTGCACTACTCCGCTCGTCGTATCGACGTGAAACGTGCGCTTGTCGAAGACCACGTCGAGCTGCGTCGGGCTTGCTCGGTAGACTTCACGGGGCTCTTCGTGCACACCGAGCGAGCCGAGCGCGCTCTTTGCGGCAGCGTCGTCATCGGTCGGCAGAGGCAACGGCAGTTGGTGGGTGCGATTCACCTGACTGAAGTTGGGATCCCAATCCTTGAGGTGATTTACCGCCAGCCCAGAGGTAGCATACACGATCGTCAATCCAACGGAGAAATAGCCGATGTCGCGATGCAAGGCACGCAGCCAAGGTCGCACATTGAGCCTCCGCCGCCTCGTCGTGCGGACTTCGGCTGGAGTCGCACCGTCAGGCATAGCGCTCTTCCTTCCAAGGATCGGCGTGATTGTTGTAGCCGCGTGTTTCCCAATAGCCCGGCTCATCGCGTTCTGAAAAACGGATCCCCGTGAGCCACTTGGCGCTCTTCCAAAAATAGAAGTCCGGCGCGATGGCACGCACTGGGGCACCGTGGGCTCGCGGTAGCGGCGCGCCATCGAGCTGGTGGGCGACCAGCACGGTGGGTTTGAGCGCGTCGCGGAGCGCGATATTCGAGGTATAGCCGTGAGCCGCCTCGAATATCACGTAGCGCGCCGATGGCTTTGGTTTTGCGCGCGCGGCCAGCTCTGCGACGCGCACGCCTTTGAACTTAGCGCCAAGCACGGACCACGTCGTCACGCAGTGCACGTCGAGCGCGAGCTCGGTTTGCGGCTGACCCAGTAATTCCGCGAAGGTCAGCTCGAAAGGCGCTTCCACCGCGCCGTGCACCTGCAGGCGATAAGCACCGGGACTCGGGTCGCCCGGTTCGCCTCCCATCGGGCGCAGCGCTTGAATCACTCGCTGGCCAGGAGGTAGGCGCGGGCGTCCGTCCTGCCGAGTCTGCGCTCGAGCTTCGCGCGTCAAGTCGTCGGACAGCACGTACACGCCGCCCAGCGCGAGCACGACCGTGCCGGCGCCCGCCGTTTGGATAAAGCGACGGCGCGCCAGTGTTCGCTCGAGCTCGGAGTAGTTCTGTCGCAAGCTTCGTCTCCCGATGAGGTACGCGCTGACTGCGCCAAGGGTTACCGCTTCGGTCGCTGGTCCGGCCAGGCTGAATGTCCCGCGCCCGGGATTTACAGCGGCAGCACCCTACGCGGGCCCAATGCATCGCGACTCGCGGTCGACGCATCCCCGACCCCAAAGCGTGACAGGAATGCTACTACTGAGGAGTGGAGCATGTGCCGCCTCTTCGGCTTTCGTAGCGTTATCCCGAGCCAGGTGCATCGCTCGCTGCTTGCCGCCGAAAATGCGCTTGGCGTGCAGAGCAATGAACACCCGGACGGTTGGGGCGTAGCCTTCTACGTCGACGGCGCGCCGCATGTCACCCGAAGCCCGACCACCGCTTTGGGCGACGCGCTCTTTCACCGCTTGAGCGGCGTGGTCTCGTCCGAAACGGTGCTCGCACACGTGCGTAAGGCCACGCAAGGGTCACGCACGGTCTTCAATTGCCATCCGTTTCAATACGGTCGCTGGGTGTTCGCGCACAACGGAGACATTCCGAACTTCGAGGGCAAACGCGAGGCGCTGGTCGCGCGAGTTGCGCCGCGCTTTC
>DATHOI010000021.1:0-2046 GCA_035485095.1 Polyangiaceae bacterium
AGCTCGCCGGCGGCTTCGGCCTGCCAGCAGCGCTACCGCTGTCAGCGCGGATCGAGCAGAGTTTCCAACGCCGACTAGCGGGACTCCCACGCGACACGCAGCGACTCTTGCTCGTAGCGGCTGCAGAGCCGCTCGGCGACCCAGCGCTTCTTTGGAACGCAGCTCGACGGCTTGGCATCTCTGAGGAGGCCGCCCAGACCATCGAGTCTGAAGGCTTGTTGACCCTTGACGGCGCCGTGACATTCCGCCATCCGCTCGTCCGGTCGGCGGTTTACGGATCGGCCGACCCAAATGAGCGGCGCGAGGTTCACGGCGCACTCGCCGAGGCAACCGATCGGGAAGTCGCCCCGGACCGTCGCGCGTGGCACCGTTCGCAGGCGACGTTGATGCCAGACGAAGAGGTTGCTGCCGATCTCGAATGTTCCGCAGCGGCGGCTCAGGCGCGCGGTGGTTTCGCCGCCGCCGCCGCATTCTTGGAGCGATCGGCTGCTCTGACGATGGATCCGGCACGTCGATCAGACCGAGCACTTCGGGCCGCCGAGTCGAAGCGCGTTGCGGGAGCTTTGAACTCCGCCTTGAGACTGGCCGCCCTAGCGGAGAGCGGACCACTGGACGACGTCCAGCTCGCACAGCTGGACGTCCTTCGGGGTCGGGTCGCCTTCGCAGGCAACCGAGGCAACAACGCGGCGCCGCTGATGTTGAAGGCGGCCTCTCGGCTCGAGCACGTCGACTTGAGGCTCGCGCGTGAGACCTATCTTGACGCACTTACCGCGGCCCTGTTCGCCGGGCGGCTCGCTGTGGACGCGAGCGCACAGGTGGTGGCGAGGGCGGCACTTGCAACACCACGCTCAGATGAACCAGCTCGGGCGTCCGAACTGTTGCTCGAAGGTCTGGCGCTGCTGATCACGGGTAGCTACAAGTCTGGGACCGCGGCCTTGAAGCAGGCCATGATCGCGTTTCGTTCGGACGACGCACCGGCGCAGGAGCTGCTGCGGTGGGGATGGGTAGCAGGATCTTCCGCTGGCGTCATGTGGGATCACGACTCCTGGGACGCCCTCTCCGCGCGGCAGGAGCAGCTCGCCCGCGACCTTGGCGCCCTGACGATCCTCCCGTTCACGCTGAGTATTCGGGCCGGGATGTGTCTTTATGCAGGGAAATGCGCGGAGGCAAGCTTCCTGGTCGATCAGGCGCAGGAGGTAGCCGCCGCATCGGACAACCTGCGTTTTCGCAATGGCTCGCTCCTCGTCGCGGTCTTCCGCGGGGACGAACCAAAGGCGCGCGAGCTCGTCGACGCCATAACGAAGGACTCAACGGAGCGGGGCGAAGGAGCGGCATTCGCCACGGCTTCGTGGGCGACGGCTTTCCTATGCAACGCCCTCAGTCAGTACGAGGACGCGTTCTCCGCTGCAACCGACGCACTCAAAGACCACAATGACTTCGTGTACTCGGGGTGGGCAGCAGTAGAGCTCATTGAAGCAGCCAGCCGAGTGGGCAAGGCAGAGCAAGCCAAACCTGTCCTTGAGCAGCTAATGGAACGGACCGAGGCGAGCGGAACAGACTGGGCTCTCGCAACTCATGCGCGGAGTAGAGCGTTGCTCACTGACACCGAGGAAGCTGAAGCCCTCTACCTCGAGGCCATCGAGCGACTCGTACCGACACGTGTGCAGTTCGAGGTAGCGCGGACCCGATTGCTTTTTGGAGAGTGGCTTCGGCGTCGGCGACGGCAGCGAGACGCTCGCGACCAGCTGCGCCGCGCCCATGAGCTCTTCCTCGAATTCGGCATGAGCGGGTTCGCCGGTCGCGCTGCCGCAGAATTGCGCGCCACCGGGGAACCCGTTCTGAAGCGCACGGTCGATAGTCGCCTTGGCCTAACTCCCCAGGAGGCTCGTATCGCGACGCTCGCCGCCCAAGGTTTCACTAACCAGGCGATAGCTGAGCAGATGTTCATAAGCTCGGCGACCGTCGAGTACCACCTCTGGAAGGTGTACCGGAAGCTCGGGATCAAGTCCCGCACCCAAATCGCGAACAAGCTCCTTCACTCCGAGC
>DATHOI010000022.1:0-15661 GCA_035485095.1 Polyangiaceae bacterium
GGAACCGCTGGATACGCTGCTCGCAAGCCTGACTCCGTCAACAGGCCCGCGCTCGTCGACCCAGGCGCGTGCGCCTTCGTTCCTCGCACGAGACCTATCATGCGCCGAGCGCGGCGTAGCCCGCTTACCGTGGGTTTCGAGCACGTGCTTATACAGAGCGTTGGCGCGCTACGCGCTGCTGCGTCGGAGCGGCGCTGACGCGACCTTCGTGATGGCCATCGACAAGAAGGGTCTCGCTCAGAACGGCCACGCTTGGATAGAGCTGGAAGGACGGCCGTTCGAAGAGCCGGACGACGTCGCCCGCTACACGGTCACGTTCCGCTACCCGCCACTGCCAAAGGATGCGAAAACAGGTACACCGTGAGTGCGTCGCCAACCCTCGACAAAGTTCGACTCCACCCCAAGTGCCTACTAACCGAGCTCGAGGACGGCACGGGCGTCGTCCTGAATCTGGAAACGAAATTCTATCACACGTTGAATCCCGCCGCGGTCACGCTTTGGAAGGCCCTCGAAGCTGGCTTGGTCACGGACCATGAGCTGGCGAGCAAGCTAGTTACCGAGTTCGAGGTGGACGAAGCGCAAGCCCTAGCCGATGTGCAAACTGCGCTCGGCGAGTTCGAGCGTGAGGGCCTGCTCATCCCTCACGTGACCGAGCGCTAGCATTCGAGCGTTCGGAGTCGCTTCACCAATGCGAGCCGCCGCGAAATCGGACACGGCCGTGATGAGCAGCCACTAGCGTTGGCGTCGACGGCGCAGCGCTGCAAAAGCGAGCGCAGCAATCGCCAGCGCCGCTGAAGTCGGCAATCGCGAGTCATTGCCGCCGATGCGGCAGCCGCAGCCGCCGCTGTCTTTGCTCGAAGACTTGGCTGGGACCGTTGTATCAGATGCACCGCTTGCTCCAAGCGAGTCAGACCCGCCACTGCCAGCAACTCCGCTGCCACCAGACGCGGTCATCGTGCCCGACCCGGTAACGGAGGAGCCGCCCGTGCCCGATTCCGCACCAGAACCGCCAACGCCAGTTCCACCGACGCTCGCGCCCGCTTCACCGGCATCCGCGCCAACTCCCGCGTCGCCTCCGCCAGTTCCGCCCGAGCCGCCGGCAAGACAAGCATCAGTCTGGATGGGAGCGTGTGCGCAGCCGGTGTAGATGCTGCAGCTGTCCGTCGTGCACGGGTTTTCGTCGTCGCAACTGATCGGCGAGTGAGTGCAAGCGCGCGTAGCCGGATCGCAGGTGTCTTTCGTGCAAGCGTTACCGTCGATGCAATGAGGAACGAACAGGCAACCCACTACCCAGTCGCAGACGTCGTCAGTACATGGGTCTCCGTCATCGCATGGCGGAATCGGGGTTCCCGTGCAGACACCGTTCGAGCAATGGTCCCCAGTCGTGCAAACGGTGTGGTCGTCGCAAGGATTGTTATCGTTGGGCGTGCCGATGCAACCACCCGTCTTCGGATCGCAGGTATCGTCGGTGCAGGGGTTGCCGTCGTCGCAACCGATTTGATTGCCGGGGACACACACACCAGTTGCATCGCAGGCGCCGATTCTGCAGGCGGAGTTATCCGAGCAAAGCGTGTCAGCGAGCAAAGTCTGCTTCTTGCAGGTGGTCGCCTTCGTGAAGTTGCAGGTATTGAACTGGCAAAGCTGGGCGGAGCGTCCGAAGGTACAAGGAGCCGCGACCGGAGCGCAGGTCCCTGCGCCGTCGCACTGACCGTCGCACGGCGTATTCGCATCGGTCGGGCGGCATGCCGCACCTGCCGGCGCATTCGAAACCAAACACGTCTTGCCCAAGCAGTGCAGAGCACACGCAGCGTTGCCGACTCCGCCGCTGTTGCCACAGACGACGCCGTCTAGGCTAGCAATGCCAGCATCCTTCAGCGTCATGCACGCGACGGTGCCATTGGTAGAGATGGCGCAAGCCCCTTCGCACTCGAGCATCGGACCAGCCGGACCGTCCGGGTCGCAGGGAAAACCGATCGTCTGCGTGGTGCACGCCGCCGTAATCGCTTGGGACGTACTCTCCACGCTCTCGGTGACTGTCGGAGCGCCGCCGGAGGAACAGGCTCCGGCAACGAAGCCCAACAACAGCAAGCCGACTAGTGCTCCACGTGCGCGCATCGAACGGTCCTCCGACAAATCAGCAATCCCAAGAGTTTCAAAATGCTACTGACGAACATAACGGCGCTGGCTTCGGCGGCTTTAGTCCCGCTGTGCCAGGCAGGCGCACCGCGCGTGTGTGCCAATTGCGTACAAGTCGAGCCTGACGCGCTCGCCACGCTGTCCACGAGCGCCGCGTCAGAAAGATGACGCTGAACGTGGCCACACTCACGCGGCAGCCTGCCGGACCTCTTTGAACGGTCATCTCATCGCTGGTGCACAAATTTTCGCGCCGCCCATTGCCCGCGGGTCCGCCGTTGACCTCAGCGCCCGGTGAAGCCCCAGGGCGCCAATTGGGGCGAATCGCGATCGAAGAATGGTCTGAAGGGAACCCGCACCGGCGTCCTCCGCCTCGAACGCGCCGCGGCGCCCAACAGCCCCAGTTCCGACAACCAGCGCCATCAGCGCTGACGCACGGAGACTTCGAGATTGCGCCGTGTGGCATGCGACGGAGGACAGCAAAATCAAGCGCGGCCACCCCAAGACGAAGCTGCAGAAAACGCGCTGACGGATGCCTGCGTACTCGGGCTAATTTTATTTCGCGCCATGCTCAGGGCACGACGACAATTTGGCCTCACTCGCGCGATGGCGTCGCGCTGCTACGGTGGGCCTTATCATGGCTTCACACTGCGAGTTGATCGCAAGCTCGATGGCTGCACTCGGTGTCATCACGATCTTACTGGCGCTCAAGGGTGGGACAACGGAGCAGCGGGTTCCGTTCGAACACGACCATCAATCGATGGACCCGTTAGCGCAACACTTTGGCGCCGAGACCGGGCTCGAAATCGAGTAGTCAGCGGGTCCTCTCCGACGCCCCTAGCGTTCCCGCTCCGCCGCGATCATCGCCCGAATGACCTCGGGCATCTTGGTCGTCGCGGACCAGCCTAGGCGTTCGCGCGCACGAGTGGGATCGCCAAAGCTTTCGAAGATGTCGGTCGGGCGAAACAAGGTGCTGTCGATCTCGACGTGGTCGTTCCAGTCGAGCTCGACACAAGCGAAGGCTTCTTGGACGAATTGCTCGAGCGAATGCGATTCACCAGTCGCGACGATGTAGTCTTCGGCTTCAGGGCCCTGCAGCATCTGCCACATGGCCTGCACGTATTCCGGCGCCCAACCCCAATCCCGCCGGATCTTCAGATTGCCGAGTCTGAGTTTTTCGCCACTGCCCTTGGCGATGCGATTGGCCGCCGCGACGATCTTGCGCGTTACGAAACGCGCGGGCCTGAGCGGCGATTCGTGGTTGAAGAGCAGCCCCGAACAGGCAAAGAGCCCGTAGGATTCGCGATAGTTCGCGACGGCCCAAAAGCTGGTCGCCTTGGCCACGCCGTACGGACTGCGTGGACGAAACGGCGTCTGCTCGTTGGCCGCGCCGGACCCCGTGTCCCCGAAGCATTCGCCCGAACAAGCGTTGTAGAAGCGCACCGGTTTGGTTCGCAACCGAATCGCCTCGAGGAAGTTCAGCGTGCCTATCGCGTGGCTCTCCAGCGTTTCGACGGGTTGTTCGAACGAGAGCCCGACCGAGCTTTGACCGGCGAGGCTGTAGATCTCGTCCGGATCGAACTTGATCAGCGTCTGGATCACGCTCCGAAAGTCGGTCGGCACCATCGACACGGTGCGCACGCGATGGCGCACGTCTAGTTTTTCGAGGCTACTGAACGAAGACACCTGCGCGTCCCGCGAGCTGCCAATGACGTCATAGCCTTTGTCGACGAGCAGCTTCGCCAAGTAAGCGCCATCTTGACCCGAGATTCCGCAGATGAGGGCAGTGGTCACGGCGGCACCTTTCTAGCACGGAGTTACGGCGTCACGCGCGTCGCTAAAAACGCCTCATTCGCAAGCTCAAGGCGCCTTCGGCGCGAACGGCAAGATGCTCTTCAGATCCTCGTCGTTGAACCGCAACTGCAACCCGACGAAATAGTCGCGGCGCGAGCTCGACAAGATGTCGTCCACGCCGCCGAGCAGGGAGACGCGGTTCACGAATTCGTAGCCGAGGGAGACGCGCCAGCGGGGCAGCACGACTTCGCCGAAGCCGAACAGGTCCTGGCGAATTTCGAAGCGCTTGTCGAAGAGCAGCGTGTCGAGGCCAAGGCCGCCGGTCGATTCCTTGATCCCGAAACGACCCGTGAACGGACCGAAGCTCTGCGCGAACTGCAAGGAGAAGAGCAGCGAATTCTCGGTGATCGTTTCCACCTCGCGGTAATGCGGGGGGTCGTTGGGATTGGTCGAGTCCACGTCGATTTGCTCGAAGTGCGTCAGACCACGCGGGTCGTTGACGACTTCGATCGAATAGTATTTGTCCTCACTCGGCTGGATACGCAGCTCGACGTAGCTCTTCACCGTGTTCGACAGGAACTGATAGTCGGTACGCATCGTGATGATGGTTTGGATGCGCGACAGCCCGCCGACGAACTCGCCCACGTCGTCCGCCACGCCCTCGACCTCGTTGATCAAGTGGTCGTCTTTACTCAACCGGCCGAGCGTGCCTTCGCCGCGATCGAGGCGACCGGTCACCTCGTCCAGATTCTTCAGCGTGTGATCCAGGTTCTCGCTGGCATGGTTCACGCGATCGATGATCTGGCGGATCTCGCCTTGCGACTTCGGCTGACCTTCTGGCGCTTGCGCCATGAGCTGCTTCACCTGCGTGGTCGTGGTCCTCACGTCGTCCAGGATCTGCTGAACTTTCGGGCCGCCGGTGGCCGTCATGACCTGGACGTTGCTCAGGATGTCTTTGATGCTCTCGCGATTTTCGCGCACGGTTTGATTTAGCGCGTCAGTCACGTCGGCCAGGTTTTTCAGGGTGGACTTGATGTCGTCCTTGCCTTCACTCGTGCCGATCGATGCCGCCAACGCTTGCGAGACCTGCTTCACGTCGGCCGCGATGTCCGAGACCTGCTTCATGATGTCGTCGGTGGTCTTCGCCTCCACGACGGTATTGATGCGGTCCCCATCTTTCAGCTCGGGGCGGCCTTCCGTGCCCGGAGTGATCGACAAATAGTATTCACCGAGCAAGCTCGACGACACCTTGGCGATGGCCGCATCCTGATAGAGGTGCACGTCTGGATCGATGCCGACGTCGATCCGCGCCAGCTCGTGGTCGAGCTTCACGCTCTTGACGCTGCCCACCGGGATGCCCGCGATGCGCACCTGAGACAACTTAGCGACGCCGCTCGCGTCGCTCATCAGCGCATACACGACGTAGCCGCCGCCAGACCGCGACGACTTGGACACGAAGCGGTAGATCAGCAGGCCTGCCACGAGCGTGACGAAGGCGAAAACGCCGACCTTCGCTGCTGTGGTGAACCGGCCCATGGGGGCACTTGACCATAACCTGAACCGGGGAGCAGGAAAAGCGCCGGCCCCTCCCTGCTTTTGTCTCGCCAGGGGCCGCTTCAGCCGCTACTTCAAGCAAGTTGGCAAGACCAGTCACCTGGCTGTTCGCTGCGCTCGCGGGCCTTGCCGCGTGCGGCGTTCTTGTCGATTGCGCGGCGACTCCCCCACCCTTTTCGCCTGCAGCAAGCCGCGAACAAGGCGCAGCTGTAAAGGCGAGCTCTTCGACGGATCGACGTGGCTCGGTAGAGAGCGCATTCGTCGAAACCATCGGCTCGCCTCAGCCAGCCCTGGAACAGCGAGCGGACGCGCGCGCGCTCAGCTCGTTGTGTGCCACGAGCGACGCCGCATTGGTACGCGTCGCCACGCGCCTCGCCGCGCGCTCGGGAGGAGTCGACGGCGTCGATCCAGACACGCTCGACTACGAGCTGCGCCGGGCGGGCGCGCCTTACGTCTGGCCCCGGGCCTGGCGTTTCGACGGCGACGAAGCGCAGCTCGATGACGCGCGAGCCCGCATGCAACGTTGGCTATCCGGATTCGGCGATGGCGGATCGCGGCGCTGCGGCGTCGCCGTGCTGCACAAAGCCGACACGCAGCTCACTGTCGCGGCCGTCGCCGTCGATGTGCTGGCCGATCTCGACGCGCTGCCCACGCGCGTTCGGATTGGGCAGTGGGTCGATGTGCGAGCGACGCTACATGTGCCGGCAGACGCCGCAAAGCTGATCGTGCTTGGGCCGCGCGGCGCCCCGCACGCAGTGCCCACGACACTCGACAACGGCCGCCTGCAAGCACGCTTCAACGCAGATCACGAGGGCGCGTGGCTCGTACAAGTACTCGCTGCGGTCGACGGCGGACCGCGCCCACTGCTCGAGGCGCTGCTGTTTGCCGGTGTCGAGCCACCGACCGAGCTCGTCGCTCCCCAAGCGCCCGGCGAAGAAGCCGCGCAGGCCGTCAAAGATCCCAGAGCCGCGCTATACGGCATGGTGAACGCAGCCCGGGCCACCGAGCAAGCTGCACCGCTCGAACGCGACGCGCGCCTCGAAGAGCTCGCGCAAGCCCATGCTGAAGCCATGCGCCACGCTCGCAAGACCGCGCACGACGTGGGCGACGGCGATCTGAATCAGCGCCTCGCGAATGCCGGGCTCGAGCTGCGCGCGGGCGAGAACGTGGCGCACGCTGCGAACGCTGCGCTGTCCCATCGCGCGCTGTGGGCGAGCCCGTCGCACCGAGAGAACCTGCTGTTTCCGAACTTCGATGTGGTTGGAATCGGGGTAGCGCCCGACGCGGACGGTACCCTTTGGATATGCGAGCTGTTCGCCTCTACTCACTAACATCTCGAAAGTAGCCGCAGATGAGCAGCCGGCTAACCGGCCAACAATCTAAAGAATCCAGACTATTCAAAACGGTCCGTCGCGGGGTACCGTCCAGCGAGTGTTCCGCTGGATAAAGCGTCGGCTGGGCCTGATTTCAAAGACTTCGCACGCGCGAGCCCGCTCCTCTCCCGTACTCCTTGCGACTGTGGCAGCCGTGGGCGCGAGCCTCGTGGCTGGCACCGCCCATGCGCAGTCGGGATATTTCTACCTCGACCGAGCGCAGATCTCCGGCGCACCGGACGACGGCTTCATGGTCTGGCGCCCGAACCTGTCAGAGACGACGCGCTTCTACGCGAACGCCATCCTCGGCTACTCGCACAATCCGCTGCGCAACGACACGGTGACGGACGACCCAGCGACGAAGGCCGCCATCGACAACCCGGTCGAAGGCCAGTTCATCACGTACCTGTCCGCGGGTACGGAGATCGCGAACCGGCTGTCCTTGAACTTGATGATCCCGATCACGGTGCTGCAAATCACCGGCAATGATCCGCAGGGCAACGGCGTTGGCACGGGCGGCATTGGTGACGCGAAGGTCGCGCTAAATGACATTCGTCTCGATGCGCGCGTGCGCACTTGGGAGACCGACAATCATTTGTTCAAGCTCGGCGGCGGCGCTGCCTTTTGGATTCCCTCCGGCAACGCCACCGCGTTCGGGAGTGACGGCCAAGCCACCGGCTATTTGTACGGCTCGGCCGAGTTCAACTTCGGTAAATTCTTTCTCGCCGGCAACCTCGGCCCACAATTTCGGCCAGAGCTGAGTATCGGCGGCCCGAACGGCGCGCTGTTCATCGCCTCCGAGCTGCGTTACTCGGGTGGCCTGTATTTGCCGCTGCGCGACAACCGCGTGCGGCTCGGCGGCGAGCTGTGGGGCACGACCGGTATTCAGGACTCGAGCAGTCACGCGACCTTCTTCACGGCGAAGAACACCGATGTCGAGTGGCTCGCACAAGTCCGTTACGTGCTCGACGATCGCTCGCGCTGGTACGCAGAGGGTGGCTTCGGCACGCGCTTGGCGGCTGGCTACGGCGGCCCGGACTTCCGCATGCTGATCGGCATCGGCACGTACATGACGCTGCTCGATTTCGAGAGCAAATCTCCAGCGCGCAAAGTGCACGTGTACTCGGGCCCCTCGGTCGACGACTACGATCGCGACAGTGACGGCGATGGCTACCCGGACGCAGTCGACAAGTGTCCGCACGAGAAGGAAGACGGCAAGCCGCCGGATCCGACGGATGGCTGCCCTGCGTCGTCGGACCGCGATGGCGACGGCATTCCGGACAGCGTCGATCAATGTCCGGACACGCCGGAAGACAAAGACGGCATCCAAGATCAAGACGGCTGCCCCGAGGTCGACGCGGACAACGACGGCATTCCGGATACTCAGGACAAGTGCCCACTGCAGCCCGGACCGCGCTCGGCCATCGCGGAGAAGAACGGTTGCCCGAGCCTGACCAAGGTCGACGAAAACGGCGATGTCGAGTTGCTGCAACCGATCGAGTTCGAGACCGGCAAGGCCGTGATCAAGCCCGGCAGCTTCCCGATCTTGGACGAGGTCGTGACGCTGATGAAATCGCGTCCCTCGATCAAGATGGGCGTACACGGCCACACCGACAGCCGCGGCGTCGCCGCGAACAACCTCAAGCTGAGCGGGGACCGCGCGGCGTCCGTGGTGACCTACTTGGTCTCGCACGGCATCGCCAAGGACCGGCTGCAGTCCCAAGGCTTCGGCCAAACTCAGCCCATCGCCGACAACGCGACGGAGGAGGGACGCGCCAAGAACCGCCGCGTCGAGTTCAAGATGCTGAACGGGCCGGAATGACCGCCGCCCCGCTGATTGCGCTCAGCACGCGATAATCTTCAGCAATTATCGAATTTTAGCGACTCGGACCGGCGCTCGCTTGCCGACCCAAAAGTCGCGTGATAGACCCCGCCTCCCATGCGCGAAAACATCCGCCTCGTTTCTTCCGCCGGCACCGGTTACGCCTATTACACGCAGAAGAACAAGCGCACGCAGACCAACAAGCTCGAGCTGAAGAAGTTCGACCCAGTGGTGCGTCAACACGTGGTCTTCAAAGAAGCGAAGATGCCGCCTCACAGCAAGTGAGCGCGCTCTGATCGTTTCTGCGACTGGCTGATCTTTTCTGAATGGGGGCGTGGGCCGTTTGCGGCACCACCGACAGCGCGCGACGTCGCTGGCAAACGCGACGCAGGGCGAGCGAGCAGCCACGGGCGCACCGGGCCGGATTTGAAGCCGCGCTAGGCGATTTCGCGGGCTGGATTTCCCCGTATCGCGTCGGAGGCCTGTTTCATTTCAGATCTGAAGTTTAAGGTTAGACATCAGATTTCGCGGCGCGGAGGGGGCGGGGCTGACGCCGCGCGCTGGAGCTTGCCAAGGTCGCGCTGTGCTTGGGGCAGTGCGCGACAGTGCCCACGCCCCAATCCTAAAGGCGAGCGCGGGCGGCCGCGAGCGGCGAGCGGTGAGCGGCGAGCGGCGAGCGGCGAGCGGGTGGCGGTGAGCGGGCGGCGGTCGGCACGGAGTCTGCAGCGTAGTGACTTGGCAAGGCGCTTGGTGCGCTGAGTTTGCAGGAGGAATCAGCTATGAAATTCTCCCCACTCTGGCTCACGGCCGGCGTGCTTCTCAGTGGCGCAGTCACGGGTTGCGGGGGGCCCGGCAGCGCCCCCCTGAGAGATCCGACAGGGGCCCAATCGAACCCCGTGCCGAGTACGCCAATGACGGTCGACCCGGCGTCCGGCACGCGTGATTTGAATAGCGAGAGCAATAGCGCCACGGCGCCGCCGGGCGCGCCGGAGAGTGCTGCGGATCCCGCGGGTCACCCGCCAGTCGTCAGCTCGGGCTCCGGCACCGGCGACACACCGATCAATTCGGGCGCGGGCAGCGCAGAACCCGAACGCGCGCATTGACGGCGGCGCCCAGAGCGCGCATCTCGCCTGCCGGCGTGACCTCGACGCGGCGACCAGCCTCAGGTGTGACACTTTGGGGGTCACACGCGCCGCTCGCGCTGGCAGCGCTGCTCGTGGTTCTTGCGATCGGCGCTACGAGCCGTGCCGCGGAACCGGACGCTGCGGCGCCCAGCGCAGGAACTAGCACGAGCTCCAGTTCGGACTCTGCAAGCGAGTCGCACAGTGTGACGTCGAAGCTACCCGTAGCCGCTGCGGCGGACGACAGCAGCCCCGACTACGACACGCCCCACTACGAGCCCGCTGGCTTCCCACTGCTCGGCGGAGACAGCGACATCGGCTTCGAGTTTGGGGTCGTCGGCACGCTCAGCCATTTCGACAAGGGCATCATCCCTTATCAATGGAACATGGACGTGGTCCTCGCGTTGAGCCTGAAGAACGGCCCAAGCGGCGAAGAAATCACGCAACAGAGCTACCAGTGGAACATCGACGTGCCGCAGCTAGACGGCGGACGGGTGCGCCTCAACCCACAGCTTCTGTACTACCGCACCGTCAACCAACTCTATTTTGGCATCGGCAATGCGTCGAGCCCGGTCGCACCTGCCGGCGCGCCTCCGCGCTATTTCGAATTCGATGACCGACAAGCGCGCTTGCGTGAGCTCACGCGCGTCGCGCTGCGCGGGCCAGTCGATCTCATGTTTGCCACCATTTATCGCTACGAAGATCCGCACCCGTACGCCGCGAGTCGTTTGACCAGTGACGCCGCGTCCGGCGCGGTGCGCGGCGTACAGCCGATGAGCCTATTCACCGTCGCTGGCGGCTTCGTCTATGACACACGCGACAACGAGATCTTTCCGCGACGCGGCAGCTATCACACGATCGGCGTGCGAGCGACGCTCGGGGCGCCGTTGTCTGCAAACGTCGGCTATGGCGGCGCCGGCGCGCGAATCAGCACGTACCTGCCGCTCGGAGGGCCGGCAATCTTGGCATTGCGGGGCACGACGGATCTCGAATTTGGCAACGTTCCCGTATACGACTTGTACACGGGTGGCGTTTTTCTCACCGACGAGATGATAGGTGGGTCGTCGGCGGTCCGCGGCGTGCCCGACGGCCGCTACTCGGGTTTGATCAAAGTCTTCGGCAACGCCGAGCTGCGCGCGATGTTGATCCGCGTTCACTGGTTCGGGCAGCAATTTCGCTTCGGTGGCAACTTGCTGTTCGACGCGGGTCGCCTGTGGAGCGATTACACCTTTCACGCGGCAGCCGACGGCACGGGCCTCGGGGTCAAGTGGGGCGCGGGCGGCGGCGGCTATTTGCAGTGGGGACAAGCTGCCATCTTCCGACTCGAGGTCGCGTACTCCCCAGACGCCGCGTCCGAAAACCCGAGCCTACCGCTCGGCATTTACGTCGAAGACGGCGTCATGTTTTAGCCTCGGCGCGCACGCTCGCGTCAATCGCAGCGGTCGTCGGTGGCAGCGCGCTCGACGCGGGCTTGAATTTCTTTGCGAATGGCGTGCGCGTCGCTGCCAGAGTCGGGCACGACGACGATACGCACGCCGCCGACGATGTCCTCCACGTGCGCGGACGCGTGCTGATGCCCCAGCTCGATCTGACGCACATCGAGCGCGGGATCGGTCGCTGCAGGTGCGCCCTGGGCGTCGAGGAAATTACGCGCGCGCTGGCGCAAGGTCGGTAAATCCGAGCACATCGTCAATTGCACGCTGACCGCATCGGGTGAAGCGTCTTCCACCGCGATGCGCACCCCGCGCAGCCCGAACACGCACGCGGTCGACTGATTGCGACGCCCGGCCATGGGCACTCCACCCGGCTGCACCGCGCAGTCGACCACTCCCACTTGCAGAACCAGCAGCCCCGCGCAGGCGAGTTGGGTTTGGCAGAACGAGAGCACGCGGCGCACGACCCAAGCATAGCGTCTCGACGACGCCATGCCGCTGTGCACGGAATGCCGCCCCACTCGACCCTCGCGACTCCGGAAGAGCTCAAAATCGTGCTAAAAGGGCTGCCAAGCAGGCTGCAGCCGATGACCCCTGGGCCCTTTACCGGGCGCGTAGCGATGGACTTGACTAGCGGGAGGGGTGGTGGCTAACTCCCGCTCCCTTTCGAGGCCTGCCCCATGAAGCGTACTTTTCAGCCCCACAACACCAGCCGGCTCCGCACGCACGGCTTCCGCAAGCGCCTCAGCACCAAGGGTGGCCGCAAAGTTCTCGCGAATCGCCGCCGCAAGGGTCGCGTTCGCCTCGCTGTCAGCGCTTACGAAAAGTGAGCTCTGCTACGGGGAGTCCGAAAGGGCGCTTCCCGTCTGCCTCACGAGTTCGTAAGCGTCCAGAATTTCTGAGCATTCAAGAGCGCGGCCAGCGCGTGTCGACGCCCAGCTTCGTGCTCATTTTGTCGGCAACCCTAGCGCAGGGCTCGCCGCGCCTGGGCATCACTGCGTCGCGCCGAGTCGGGAACGCGGTCGTGCGCAGTCGGGCCAAACGCTTGATCCGCGAGGCTTTTCGCGCGACGCGCTCGCTCTGGCCGCCGGGTATCGATCTGGTCGTGATCGTCAAACGCGCCCCCGGCGAGAGTAAGCTCACGCACGTGGTCGCCGAGTGGGAAGCCGCGCGGCCGCAAATCGAACGCAAAATTCGCGCGGCAATCGCGGCCGCGGCCGGCAAAACGCCGAGCCAGGCCTAGCCAAGCCGAACGCGCGGCCGCACACTCGCCGAGCCGGCCTGATGCTCGCCAAAGCCCTCATTTTCTTGATCCGGGTCTACCAGCTCACCCTCTCCAAGGTGCTGGCTCCGGCCTGCCGTTTCGAGCCGTCTTGCTCGCGCTATGCCTCGGAATGTTTGCGCCTTCATGGGGCGGGAAGGGGCAGTTGGCTCGCGGTTCGGCGGCTGTCGCGCTGCCACCCATTCCACCCCGGCGGCTATGACCCGCCTCCTTTGCCGAAGAGCCCTTCCTGAGGCCAAAAACGCGCGGAACCACGTCTCTCCCATGCTACACGGGCAAGCCTCTCGTTCCGTGGCCCCGTTGGCCCCCCGAAAAGCCGAGTCGAAGTCGATATGGACAGAAGCAGTATTGGTCGCTTGTTGGTCATGGCGGCCCTGGCATTTGCCCTTTTCCAACTCGGGCCAAAGCTGTTCGGCGGCGGAAAGTCGCAAACCGCCCAACCGCTGCGGAACGAAAGTCGGATCGTGCTCGGGCCGACGCCGCGCGCGCCGGAGCAGTTCTGTGAGCTCTTGGCGCCCGAGTTCCGAGTGCAGCTCTCGACCCAGGGCGCGAATATCCGGCACTACCAGCTGCTCGGGCCGAAATACCAAATCAAGGGCCAACCGATCGACCTGTCGACGACGCCGGACCTGGAGTTCAACCGCCAGCTGCGCTTCGACTTTCACAACAGCGCGGGCCTGCCGCCTGGCAAAGAGTGGAACGTCGACGGCAACTTGGTCGATTGGACGCTCGACAGCCACGACGGCAAGAGCTGCGTGTTCAGCTATCACGACGCCAAGGTCGAGCTGAAGAAGACCATCGCGCTGACCGGTAGGCCCTACGAAATTACTGCTGAAGGGAGCATCAAAAACGTTGCCAGCCGAGCGCTCTATCACGCGCTCACCGTGAACACGGACGTGTGGCACACGGCAAAAGAGGTGAAAGGCAGCATGTTTCGGCAGAGCCCTGCCGTCACGCGCGTCGAGTGTGTGCTCGAGACGGGCAAGCCGAAGCGGCTGGGCGAGTCTGATTTCGACGCCGGAAAGTTCTCCTCGGACAGCGAGCACTTCGTCACCAGCACTCTCGATCCGGGTGATTGGTACCAGGTGGACGGCAGGCCGTCTTTTGCCGCGGTTTCGAACGCCTACTTCGCCAATACCGTGGCGCCGAACAAGTCCCCCGCCCCGCCCGTCTGCCAGCTCTTGATCGAAGAGCACAAGGATCTCGGCGACTCGGCAAACGACGGCGCCCTGTACCGCGCGCGCCTCGCCTACCCAGGCGTGGACTTGGCTCCCGGCCAGAGCGCGGACTACTCACTCATTAGTTACATCGGACCGAAAGAGCGCGCCGTACTCGCGCTCGCCGGCGGCGGTCAGCACCGCTTCAGCGAGCTCATCGACCTGGGCTTCTTTTCGATCATCGCCAAAGTGCTGGTCGCCTTCTTGCTCAAGGTGCACAGCATCATCCCGAACTGGGGCGTGGCGATCATCATCCTGACGGTGACGGCGCGCTCGCTGCTCTTCCCGCTCGCGGTGCCGGGCATCAAGGGCATGATCAAGATGCGCGAGCTCAAGCCCGAGATCGACGCCATGAACGAGAAGTTCAAGGACGACGCTCAGGCCAAGGGGCTCGCGCAAATGGAGCTCTGGCGGAAGCACAATGTGAATCCGCTCAAGGGTTGCGTGCCGCAGATGGCCTCGATGCCGGTCTGGTTCGCCCTCTACACGACCCTGCAAACCGCGGTCGAGCTGTACCACATCCCATTTTTGTGGCTGCCGGACCTGTCAGCGGCCGATCCACTCTACATTTTGCCGTTCATCATCGGCACCACGTCGTTCATGCAGCAGCGGCTGATGCCCCAACAGGGCGACGCGGCTCAGCAAAAGATGATGCAGTACATGATGCCGATCATGTTTACGGTTTTCATGCTGTTTTTGCCGGCCGGCCTCGGGGTATACATGTTCACGAACGGCGTGCTCGGTATCGTCCAGCAACAAGCGGTGGAATGGCATGTACGCCGGCAAGTTAAATCCGGTGGTGGCTCTGGCTCGGGTAGCGGAGACATCAAGGTAAAAGTGATTGGGGAGTCTGCCTCCAAAGGGAAGGGCAAGAGCGGCTCGTCGTCGGCAAAGCTCGCCGGTGACAGCCCACTCCTCGGCAAAGGAAAGGCAGAGTCATGACGGACAACGACGAACTCAACGACGAGGCTTGGGACAGCGGCGACGAGAGCACCGAGGACGAAGCCGAGGGCACGACCGAGAACGGAGAGGTCTCGCACGCTGCGCTGGGCGTCCCGGGCGCTGGTGACGAGCGCCCCAAGCGCCGCAAGCGCCAAGAGGATTACGTGTCGACGGACGAGCGCGCCAACGTGGCGTTGAAATTCGTCAGCGACTTGATCCGCGAGATGGAGATGGAGTGCACGGTGCACCTGCGCCGCCCGCAAGAAGGCAACGCGGAGGACGAGATCAACATCGAGATCGCTGGCCGCGACGCGGGCCGCATCATCGGTAAAAAAGGGCAGGTATTGCAGGCCCTGCAGTTCTTGACACACCGGATCATCAACCGTCCGGGCCTCGAGCGGCGCCATATTTTGGTGGACGCCGAGGGCTACCGCAGCCGCCGCGACAACTCGCTCGCGACCATGGCGCAGCGTCTGGGCAAACAAGCCGTCGATGAAGGCAAAATCATCACGTTCGAGCCGATGAATCCGCGCGACCGGCGCGTGGTGCATCTGGCGCTCGCCAAGTTCGAAGGCGTGATCACGCGCAGTGACGGTGAAGGGGACGATCGCCGAGTGCAGATCATTCCCGTGCGCCGGAACACCGGCGCGGCGGGCGGCACGGCCAACCCGAACTGACGTCAAATTGCCGAAGTAGCGCCGTGGGGTTACATACTCTGCCGGCGCACTACGTCCGACGTTGAATCTGGGCGCTTCTTTTTTGGAAGCGCCCAGCTCGACACAGAAAGGCACGAAATGGCTTTGCTTCGTAGAACCTTCGTCCTCGGCGCAGTCGGCGCGTCGGCAATGGCAGCGCTGGGCTGTGGCGGTCCGAAAGCCGTGCGCGGTGAGGACGTCGCGGGTCTGGACGATCAAGCGATGAGCACTGGGCTCGACCGCCGTGATTTGCAGAAAATGTTGCATGACAACATGTCGGCTTTGCAGGCTGCGC
>DATHOI010000023.1:0-2164 GCA_035485095.1 Polyangiaceae bacterium
AGATCCGCGTTTGCGAAATCCCCAGATAGCGAATCATCGCGGTAACCGAAGCGGAGCGCCGCCTGTCCGGAAGCGTTCGGGTCACCGGTTACCGTGAACACTGAGCCGCGACGAGCCACGCTATACACACCGGGTACTGCCAGTGGAACCAAATGAGCGTGACCTGAAAGGATCCGCGGGTGTACGAAGGCCTCGCGATTGTTCGGAATGAAACTCAGGTTCGGGTGACCTTCGATCTCGAGCGTGGCGCTTACTGCTGGTGCCGAAACCGTGTCTGCGCGCGCGACAGCGACGGCAACGCCCGGCGAGTCAGCGTGTACGGCGGTGATCGACAGATTCGCAGCGGCCATCGAGCCGACGCGTAATAGTGCTTCTGCCCCAGTCGAGTCGGCTTGCGTGCTCAGGACGTCGACAGGAGTGGAACCGATCATGAAGCGCAACGATGGCAACTCGCTCGCGCACCGACCTTCGATCCGAACCACCACGCGCGCGTTGTCCACATCCCGCAACGGCGGTCCGGACGCGATGGACATGGGACAGTGCACGACTGCCAAGCGAGCCGTCGGCGCGGCGTCGAACCCCAGCCCCTTCGCGACGAACACGCCCGGCAACAGCTTGAACTTGACGTCGACCGAGTTGACGTTGCTCGACAACGCGCGCACTACGAGTCGATTACCCGAAACGTCGCAGCGCACGTCACCACAGTCCACGGCGGCGATGCTCTCGGCGTGCGCAATGGGGACTTCACCGCTTCCAGTCGAAAGATCAATCGAGGCATCGGACGGAAGCAAGCTCGTCAGATTGACGCGCGTTGGTATCAGCGCGAACGTCTCTGGCGGCGCTTGTCGGCCGTCGGCGTCGAACGTCACGACATCCGCGCCCACGCGCCCGCCCGGAGGAACCCAGACGAGTCCCGCGCCGGGATTTGCGGGCATATTGTGACCGACTGTCCAGTTGCAATGCTCAGCGTTCGGCTCGAGCTTTGGATTTTGGCACGTGTCGACGCCCGAAGCGGTATTGCTTCGCCACGCGACGGCAACACCCGTGAGTCGGCGACCGCGCGCTTCGACCGAAGCCTGGTCCGGCGAAAACACCACGCTGCTCGGATCGATGCTCGGCCACGGTCCAGTCGCAACGAGCTTGAGCGAAGCGTTGCTGGTCGCACACATGGCCGCAGACGCCGCAATCTTGAGATCCACCGTCGAACCCGCGGCGTCCGCGTTTGGCGGTGGGAGCAGAGATCGTGTCTTTTCGTCAAAAACCCAACCTCCGGCTGAAGCGCCGCACGCGACACGGGCGTCACCTAACGGGATTGCCTTACCGCCCGCGGGCGCTTGAAGCGTTTCCGCTAACGCGCCGCGAGACCCAACGCACAGTGCCAAACAAACGCACCAGTTGAGCACCCGAGAGAACACTTGCTTGCGTGCCCAACTTCGGCTCGCTGCTTTCATCATCAGTTCAGAGGTCTTGCAAGCAGCATAGTCAAAACCGTTTCAACGACAACATCCGAGCGGTTGATTTCGCGCGACGAATCTCGAGCTACGATCCCAATAGAACGTCGACTCTGCGGTCCAAGGACCAACCGTTTTCGTCGCGACCTTTGGCGTCCAGATCACCTCGCGAGGTAGATGTCATGCGCGATCGAGTGAGACCATCACGCACGAGAGCGGCGCCAACGCTGTCAGCACGCGATTGCCCCAGCACCATGTTGTATTCGTCGTCGCCACGCGGGTCGGCGCGGCCGACGAGCTTCAACGATCGCCCCTTCAGTGGCCCGCTTCTAAAACAAGTGGCGACTGCATCGAGCGGACGAACGTCGCTGCTCTCCAAGCGGGCAGAGTCGAATGGAAAGTAGGCCTTGTCCGCGCTGATGTTGCACGCGCGGAGAATGGCGTCGTCGATCGCGACCGTCGTGGTGGTCGGAGAACTCTGCGAGGGCGGCGCGACGACTTTGTTCTGCGCAACTGGCGCGACGGTTGGTATGTCGCGAGCCGACTTGGGCGGCGGGGTGGATGAGCAAGCTGCGGCCGCCAGCGCCAATACACCGATGAGCCCAACGCCCGCCGAGGGCAGCTTTGGATGAATCATGAAGACCTCCTTATTTTGCTGAAATTCGAATTAGATAGGGTTCATTTGCAGCGACGAATGCGCTGCAAGAGTGGAG
>DATHOI010000024.1:0-8292 GCA_035485095.1 Polyangiaceae bacterium
CAATTTGAGATTTTCGGGGCAGCGCGCTCCGCGCGAGCAGCCGCGCGCTATGCTTGAATATGCCGTCGCCGCCGCACCGCTCGTCAAAGCACGATGCCGCCTGAGGCCAAAGTGCACACCGCATTCCGAATCCGGCTGGCAATCCTCGTTGGGCTCTTGGCGCTCACTGTGCTCTGGGCGCTGCACGACATCTATTCACGACGAGCGCGCACGGAGTGGGAGCGGCCCGTGTCGGTGGCGGTGGCGCTCGTCCAGCTTGGGCCGGTGGACCAAGCCGGATTGGACGCACTGCACGCGCGCTTCTCCGCGCTCGAAACGCGCTTCGCTTCGGAATACCACCGTTACGGCGGACAACTGGCGCGGCCGATCACTTTTACCGTGTACGGCCCGGTGAATGTCGATCGCACCGCGCCGGCTGACCCGGATGGCAGCATCCCGAGTCTGGCCCAACACGCCTACGACTTGTGGCGCTGGACGCATGCAGTCGATGAAGGCAGCGGTTTGCCGACTCGCGACTTCGACTCGCGGATTTACCTCGTGGTGCGCGCGCCGCACGAGCGCGGCCGACAATGGGTGGAGGGCTCGAGCGAGTTGGGGGGCCGCGTTGGCGTGGCGCGGGTCGAGCTCGATGTCTCCTCGGTCGATCTGGCGTTATTCGTGGTGTCGCACGAATTTCTGCACACACTCGGAGCGAGCGACAAGTACGACGCAACCGGAAACGCACTGGTGCCCGACGGCCTCGTCGAGCCCGATCGGGTGCCGCGTTATCCACAACGCTACGCGGAAGTGATGGCAAGAAATCTCGTCCTCGGGCCGGGCAACGAACGACCACCGGAGTCTATTGCGGAGCTCGGTGTGGGCATCGCGACTGCCCGGGAGATCAACTGGGCAGCGCAGCTGCCGGCACCGACACCAGCGCGCTAACGCACCGCGCCGGCGGGTGTGCCGCTCACTTGCCCACGCAGCTCGCGTTCAACGTGGCTCGCAATGGTGAGCTCCACAGGTACTGGAGCGGAGCCGCGCTGCGCCGCGCCGCGTCCACCCGACCCAAATCACAGAGCGCTAGCACGCGCAGGGTCTCTCGCTCTGCCCACATTTGCGAGTGCGGATACTTCTGCGCGTGCTCGCGTGCGAGCTCGAGCGCGCGCTCGGGTTGCCCGGCGCGACGCGCCTCGTGGGCGCGGCGCAGCAAGCTGAGCTCGGCCGAGCGCCCATCGACCGTCTGTCGAGCGGGCGTTGGAGCCACGTTTGGCAAGGCCGAAGCCACGGACGGCGCGGCCGCGCTCGCGCTAGGCAGCGGCTCTTGCGCCGACGGGGCTGCAGGCGGCGCGGGCAGCGCGACCGAGCCGGCGAGCGGCGCAGTGCCATGTGCCGCGAGCGGCACCTCCGTAGGCGCTCGCGGCCCGTGATAGCGCACATAGGCGTAGGCCGAGACGCCGGCGGTCGAGATGAGCGCGACCGACACGGCCGCCTTGACCCAAAGTGCCGATTGGCCCGCGAGCTTGCCGAGCAGCCCTGTTTTCGCCGCGGCCGCGCTCGGCGTCGCCACGCCGCCCAGTGCGACGGTCGCCATCAGCGAGGCGAACACGCGCTCTCTATCCGCACGGCTCGGCGTGCGCGCGTCGCGCGCGACCTCCAGCACTTTGCGCGCTTCGGGGTACAGCTCAACCACGGTCCCCCCAAGCTCGCTTGGCGCGGTGACGGGTCACGCCCGCGTTGAACACCTGACGCGCAGCGCGCAGCCGCGTGCGCAAGGTGTTCTCGTTGACCTCCAGCATGTCGGCGACCTCGACCGCGGAGAGTTGCTCGATCTCGCACAGGATGAACACTTCTCGCTGGAGCTCGGTCATTTGAGACATGAGCTCGTCCAGCAGCTCGACCGCGACCTTTTGCTCCAGCGCTTCTGCCGGGCCGATGCCGTCCGAGCGAATCTCGACTTGATCGTCGAGGCTGTCCCCAGCCTTCTGATTGCCGCGTTTACGCACATAATCACGGAGTACATTTCGGCACACACCCGCCAGCCAGGTGCGCAAGGACGAGCGCCCTTCGAAGCTCGCCAGGCGGTGGTGCACGACGACGAACACCTCTTGCACCACGTCGTCGATGGCCATGGGCGGAACGCCGCGGTTTGCGGCGTAGCGCCAAACGAATGGGAAGTAGGTCTCGTACACCGCGCGAAACTCCGGGACCGGTCCGAGCCGCAAACGCGGTCCCGTTTCAGCATCGGTCTCGTTGCCGAGAACGCTTTCCGCGTCCTCCTGCAATGGTGGTGTCGGAACAGTCGCCATTCAGTTGCAGAAAATAATTCCGGGCCCGCACCGCACGCACCCGCGAGCGCGGAGGATACAACAGCTCACAGACGTGCGCCGCACAATGGCTGTCGAGAGTCTCGCGTGAGATTCGAAATTTCGCGCGCGTTGGCTTTTTGGAGCAACGGATCAGAAGAGAGCACTCCACTGCATACGCCGCGCCGCGGATGGGGCGCGGATTGCGGCGCGTTCCCGCGCGTCGGAATGCGGTCGACCAGGCGCGTCGTCGCGCGTCGTCGCGCGTCGTTTCGACCGCGGAACCAATTCCCGCTCGCGTTGAGACGCCGACGCCGCGCCTTGCGGCTCGCACCGCGCGTGCCGCGTGCCAGGGCAGTAGCGCCCATGACGCGCAGCACCCCCCTAAAATAACAGTGTCGCGGTTCGCAGCGCCGCGTGATGGCTCGATCCGCATTGCTGGGTGAACTCGGGCGCGTGATACGCTCCTGGGCATGAACCCTGCGTTGCGATTCTCCGCAAGGAGCAGTGTTTCTGTAGGCTTAGCGTGTTTACTCGGATGCGTCGGCTGCTCGAGCTCTTCCAGTGACGGCGGCAATGCGAATGCCGGAGTGAGCAGCGCAGGCATCAGCGGCACCACCGCAGGCGGGGCGAGCGCGGGCGGGGCAAGCGGCGGTGGAGCCAGTGGAACGAGCGCAGGCGGAGCGAGCATGGGCGGGACGAACATGGGCGGAACGAGCACCAGCGGCGGTAGCGCAAACATGGGCGGCGCGGCCGGCGTCGGCGGTCAGGGCGACGGAGGCAGCGCGGACGCTTGCAGCGTCACCGAGTGCCTCGTCGCAAACACCTGCTTGGACAAGTGCGGAGGCTCGGTCGTGTACACAGGCTGCTGCGCGTGCGTGCCCCCAGCCGTAAACAAGAACACCTGCGGCGGCTCGGGCAACCAGTAGTCTGCGCGCGACGCCGATGACGAAAGTCCCGGACCTGCTCTATCCGGAGCCTCAGCCCAGGCTCGAAGCGCGCGCCTTGCGTCAAGCGCTGACCTTCGCGTTCGCCACCGGCGGCACGTCCGAGGTGTTCAATAAAATTTGGGAAAAGGCCTCGTTCGGCGCGAGTGATTTTGCGAGCGACTGTTTTGCACGCGAGTTGTTCCTGAGCGATTTCGTCACGCGTTGCCTGACGATCAGCGTGGGCGGGCAGAAATACGTGCCCGAACGCGCGCACCTCACGCGCCTGCTCGCGCACCCGCCTCGCGATCCGAGCGTCACGCACTATCGTCAAGAAATTCTGCGCGAGCTCAGCGCGCACCCGGAACGCGCGCGCGAGCTCGGCCGCCTCGCCGCCAAGATCCGGCTCATGGTGCAGAAGCTCGAAGCGCCCGATCGCGGCAAACGCTACGACGCGATCGGCCGGCGCGTGGACATTTTGCGCAGCGTGCGGGAGCTGCTCGACGAGCTCTCCGGCGCGTTTGCCCACTCGAGCTCGGGGCTGTCACGCATCGCCGAATTCGCCGCCGAGCAACGCGCGCTCCCCGCCTACGAGACGCTCGTCAATTTGCTCGAGCACGAGAACGACCGCGCCACCATCGAGCTGCGCGTCAAAGTCGGTTACGACGGGGAGCTGCGCAGCTTTCAGATCGTGCGCGCCACTGAAAACCACGAAAATCCATTCTACCGCACGCGCTTCGGGCGCTTTCTGACCAAGCTCACGCTCTGGATTCAGGGCTACGGTTTTCGCGAGGGCGAGCTGCTCGGTCGGCTCACCAATGCCGCCTTCGACGGCGTCCAAGAGTGCGTGATGCGGCTCTTCCAGCTGCTCGTCGACATGGAGTTTTATCTTGCGAGCTTGTCCTTGCACGCGCTCGCTGCAACGAACGGGCTCGAGATGTGCGTGCCCGATTTGCAGACCGGGCCCGACGTGCGCACTGAGCTCGACGCGCTCTTCAATCCGTTTTTGCTGCTCGAAGAACGTCCGCCCAAGACCGCGGACATCAGCGCCGGCGCGCGCGCGCTGGTCGTGATCACTGGGCCCAATTCAGGCGGCAAAACTCGGCTGTTGCAAGCGCTCGGGCTGACGCAACTGCTCGGACAAGCGGGCTCGTTCGTGCCCGCTCGGCGCGCGGTTTTGCCGGTACGGCACGGGCTCTTCGTGTCGCTCTCGCACGAAGCGAGCTCCGATTCACGCGAGGGTCGGCTCGGCACGGAGCTCTTGCGCATTCGGCACATGTTCGAGCAGCTCTCCTTCGGCAGCTTGGTGATTTTGGACGAGCTGTGCTCGGGCACCAACCCTTCCGAAGGCGAGGACATCTTCGAGCTGGTCGTGTCTTTGTTGGCCGAGCTCGAGCCGCAAGCCTTCATCACCACGCATTTCCTGCAATTCGCCTCGCGTCTCGAAGCCGAGCGACCCGTCGCGCGCTTGGAGTTTTTGCAGGTCGAGCTCGACGCTCAGCAAACGCCGACCTACGGCTTCGTGCCGGGCGTGGCCACGACCTCGCTGGCCGAACGCACGGCGGAACGCCTGGGCGTGACTCGTGAAGCGCTGCGTGAGCTCGTGGAACGCGCTCGCCAGCGCTCACAAGGGGGAACGTGATGGATCGAGTCGACTTCTGGCAACTTGGGCGTTCGATTCAAGAGCGCTTCGTGGAGTCGGCCAAAGGCGGCTCGGCACCGACACCGCTCGCCGTGCGCCCGCTCGGACGAGACTCCCGGGTGCTGGCTTGGGGCGCGCTCGGGCTGTGCTCATTCGTGGCGGCGGTCTTCGCGCTGCGCATGGGCTTTGGGGAGCTGGGGAGCCGCTATGCGCTCACCCCGGTTTGGTTTTGCGCGGTCTACGGCGGGCTATTCGCGCTCTCCGCATTCGGATTTCTGAAAGCTGCGGTGCGCCACGTGAGCGCCTACGCGGTGCCGTATCGCCCCGCGCTGTATCTGTTTCCGATCGGCGTCATCGACGCGCGCGCCCCACACTTTGCCGTGCACCGCGTGTCCGAACGAACTCAAGTCACGGTCGACGGCGCGCGCCGTTGTTTGCGTGTCCAGCTCGACGACGCCAATTTCGAATTCCCCGCTCACGACTTGGCGCTCACAGAACAAGCCGCGCAAACCGTGAACGCGCTCCGTGATCGCTTGGCCAACGCCGGGCCGGATTCCAGTGCGCGCGAGCAGTCACTCGTCGATCCGCTGGTCGACAATGGCTTCAAAAACCCGTTTTCTCCGCCGGAATCGATGCGTCGGGCCGTGCCCATGTGGGTCAAGTCCTGGCCCTTGTTGGCTTTGGTTTTTGGGGTGCTCCTGGGCGGCGTGTCGTGGCGCGTTCGCAACGCGTTGAGTGAGGCCAAGCTGTACGCCGCGGCGCGCAGCGCCGACCGCACTGAAACGTATCGCGACTACTTAGCGCGCGGCGGACACAACCCCGACGTCGAAGCGCTGCTCTTGCCGCGCGCGGAATTGCGCGACGCCGAAGCAAAACACAGCGTCGTCGCGATCGAAGAATTCGTGACCACGCACCCCGACAGCAAGATCCAAAATCAGGTCGACGCGGCGCTGCATCAAGCGCTCTTGAACGAGCTGGCGACGGCCGAAGCCGTCGCTACGCTCACGGCCCTGAAGGATTTCGCGGCGCGCTACGCGCGCTATCCGTTCTTGGGCTCGGACATCGACCGCGCGATCGACGCCCGCATCCAAGCCACGCTACAGCAACTGAAGCCGGCGCTGGCGCCGGGTCAAAGTCGGCTCCTGCCGTTCTTCGAGCGGCTGCTGCGCTACACGGCCAAGCACGGTCCGGAGCTCGCCGTGCGCTTTCAGCGAAAATCCACTGAAAGCCTAGAAATGGCCGAAAAAGCCCTGCGCATGAGCGCTTACTTCACGGGTGAAAAGTCGCTCCCCGGTCAATACTTCGACGACGCGCACGACGCGCCGCGTGAGGCCGTCGCCGCGGCGGCGTTGGCGAACGCGTTCGCCGAGCACTTCCCGCGCGATTTGCTGGACGCCAAGGCCGCGCCCACGCTCGACGACGCGGCCGACACGAAGCCCAAAGTCCCGACGCTGCTCGTCTCGTATCGCACGGAGATGTCCGGCGCCTTCACCAGCAAGAAGCCGCGCTTCGCCGTCTCGGGCATCGGCATCTTCTGCAAAGTCTCATTCGAGATCCCCGGCGACAGCGAAGCGCTGCCGTTCAAGTTTTCGGTGTGGCGCGCGCCCGATTTGAAATCCGTCACCGACACGACCACGCCGCCCGAGCTTTACGAAGCCATGGCCGCCGAAGCCTTCAAACGCTTCGACAAGAAGTACCTGGCAACGCTGTTCGTCGAACACTGACGGCAGCGTCGGGCGCGGCGTCCGGGCCGCCGAAGGCTGCGACGCGAACGAGCCCGGAGCGCGTGACCAGCAAAAATAGCCGCTAAACACGAGTCGAATCACCAGCAAGTCAGCATGCTGCCCGGGTCGACGCCGAGCGCTTGGCAGAACGTCTGATAGTGCTGAATGCGCTCATTTGCGGCGTCATTCGGGCCGTTGCATTCGATGCCGCCATTGATAGCGCGGATCGTACCGCCGAAGTTGCCCGCGACGATCGCTTGATGGGGCGTCGTGCCGGTGCCGCCGTCGTTGGTCATCCAGAACCAAAGCCCGGTCTCCCAGGTGATCACGCCGTCGGTCGAGACCAGGGTCGGTGTGTCCAATAGATCGGCGCCGATCGCGGCGCCGCACGCCTGGTAGTTGTAGTTCCAAGTGATCTGCAGCGGCCCGCGGCCCCAATAGTTCCCCGCGGAGGCCGGCTTCGATATCTCGTCGATGTAGACCAGCATGCCCGTCTCGCGCGCGACGTTGGCGAAGAAGCCAGCCACTTCGCGCTTCTGTGCGGTGCTGTCGCCGGTCGTCGCAAACGCGGGGTATTTGGCGATCGCTTTGCACAGGTTCGCGTACGTGTAAAAGCCGTTCCGCATCGGGAACCAACTGTCGAAGTTGTTTTCCCCGAGCAGGCTATCGAGCACGCAACCTGTGCTCGGCGCGCCGGCAGCGCCGCTGCCCGCACTGCCCGTAGAACCGGCGCTACCCGTGGCTCCGCCGCTCGACGCGCCACCATTGCCGCCGCTGCCGCAAGGGCCATCGTCGGTCCAGGCGTCCATCCACGCGAAACCAACTCCGGGCTCGTAGGCTGCCGCCGCTGCCGTGCTCGAGCACCAGCCCTCGACTTTGCAAGTGTAGTGCTCGCCGTTGTGGCTCACGTCAGTGGCCGTCGTGCCAGGGGCCCAAGGCGTGAGGCCGGTACACGACGCGCCGCTCGCGCCGCCGCTCGACGTAGCGCCCGCCATCGACGCGCCACCGCTCACTCCATTCGCGCCGCCGCCAGCGGAGCCCGAGCCGCCATTGTTCGAGGATGCCCCCGCAAAGCTCGAAGTTGAACCGGCGAAGCTCGTGCCGCTACCCGCGATGCTCGAGCCACCGCTCGCCCCCGGACTATTGCCGCTGCCCGTGACCGACCCGGTACCGGGTTGGCCGCCGCTCGTGGTGAAATCGCTCGGACCTCCGCCCGCCGTCCCACCGCACGCCGCCAGCACCAACAACTCCCCGAGACATGATGAGCGCAAAAGCCAACGCGAAGTACGAAACGTGGAAGCAACCATACTGACAGTGTTGCTTCACGGCCGCCTCCGGGTTGTTCATTTCCTCTCGCGTTAGCGGAGCTTTCGTTGGCAATTTCGAGCCAATTTCAGCCGCGCTGGGAAGTTCTGAGGAGGATGGCGGCGAACGCGCTAAGGCACGAGATATTCGGGCGCCGACATTCCGACTAGGCCGTCGTTGCCAGCGAGAACGGAGGAGCCGTTGATCTCTCCGCCAGGTCCGAGCGGACCGCCGCTACCCGGGGTGAGAATCGCAGCAATCAGTGAATCGTCGGGTCGGGTGCCGGAGTAAACGAGGGCGATCGACGGACCGCCGGTGCCACCAGCGCCGTTGCCGCCGTTGCCGCCGTTGCCGCCGTCTCCACCAGGCCCGCCTTTGCCGATTGTGTTCGCACTAATCCCGGCTCCGCC
>DATHOI010000025.1:0-3658 GCA_035485095.1 Polyangiaceae bacterium
CCAGCGTGACGATGCGCGGGCAGACGCGCCCCCGGCGCGTAGCGAAGCAGTGCCGCCGCGCGACCAATGCCGATCTCGCCGTACAGCGGATGAATCTCGATTCCGGCTCTGAACGGCTGCCACGATACCTCTCCCCCGAGCAACGCCTCGAGATCGATGCGAAGTGATTCGTTCATCCTCAACCGTGGCCCGCCATGTGGCGGCCAATTGCTTGCAGGTCGGCGCTTGCCGCGCTGGTTTCGTGCACGATGCTGCCCTCGCTCATCACCAAGATCCGATCCGAAAGTGCGAACACCTCGTCCAAATCAGCGCTGACGAGTAGCACGGCGGCGCCTCCGTTGCGCGCGTTCATGATGCGCGTACGAATTTCCGCTACGGCCGCGAAATCGAGCCCAAAACAAGGGTTCGCAACGATCAGAAGCCGAACCTCGCCGGACAGCTCGCGCGCCAAAACTGCGCGCTGCACGTTGCCACCCGACAGATTGCCGATGCGCTCCTCCGCGGACGGCGTCTTGATCCGATATTCGGTGATCGCCGTGTGCGCGTGGCGGCGCAGGGTCGCGTGACGCACGAACCACTTCCAGAGCGTAAACGGGCTGACGTCGAAATTCCGGAAACCGATATTTTCGGCCACGGACATGTTGGGCACACAGGCATTGCGAAGCGGCGCCTCCGGCAACAAGCGTACGCCCTGCTGTCGAATCTCGCGGCGGGTCGCTCCATAGTTGAGGCCACCGATGGCAACGCTTCCGGACCGGGCGGAGCGCTGACCGCCGAGCACCTCGACCAGCTCGTCTTGCCCGTTCCCCGAAACGCCTGCTATGCCCACGATTTCGCCGGTCTTCACGGCGAAGCTCACGCCGTTCAAGACGGGCAGCCCGAGATCATCATCGGCTTGCAGCGCGCTGACTTCGAGCACGGGTGAGCTCGCCTCGGTCGCGACGCGATCGACCGACGCGCTCGGTGGCTCGGCACCCACCATCATCTCGGCCATCTGCCCAGTCGTCAGCGCGGACACCTTCCCCGCCCCGGCAAAACGCCCCTTGCGCAGCACGGTGACCTCGTCACAAAAACGCGTCACTTCCCGGAATTTATGCGTGATCATCAACACGCTGAGCTCGCCCGTGCGGGTCATCTCGCGCAGCATGCCAAGCACGCTGTCCGCCTCGTCCGGCGTGAGCACGCTGGTCGGTTCGTCCAAAATGACGATTCGACTCCCGAGGTACAGCTGCTTCAGAATTTCGAGCTTCTGCTTCTCGCCCGCAGCAAGCTGACGCACGAAGCGGGTCGGCGAAATCGAAAACGGCATATCGGCCATGAAAGCCGCGAGCGCTGCATGCTCTTTCTTCCAATCGATCAGCGCCGGCACCTTGGCGCGCGACAGCACCAAGTTCTCCGCGACGGTCATGTTTTCGACCAGCGTGAAGTGCTGGTACACCATGCCGATGCCGTGCAGCTGGGCGTCCTTCGGGTTCTTGATGGAGACAGCGGAGCTGCCTACCACGACTCGACCAGCGTCCGCCCGATAGAACCCCATGATGCACTTGACGAGCGTGCTCTTGCCCGCGCCGTTCTCGCCTAGCAGCGCGTGCACCGAGCCTGGCTCGAGGCGCAAGGACACGGAGTCGAGCACGGTTTGTGACCCGAAACGCTTGGTCACCTCTTCGGCGAGCAACAAAGGCGGCGGCAAGGCCGCCTTCTTCAGCCGCATGCCCGATGCATGCACGCCGCTCGGCAACTGCTCGGCAGCGACTGTCACGAAAGTGCCTCGATAATCGCCGAAGACGTGCTGACCGCGCCGAACACCCCATTTTGCATGGTGACCATTTTCAGCGCGGCAGCGTGGTTGCCGGCATCCGTCGCGGCGCAGCAATCCGACAAAATGACGCACTCGAAGCCGCGGTCGTTTGCCTCACGCATCGTCGTGTGCACACAAACATCGGTCGTGATGCCGGTCAGAATCAGATTGTCGATCCGGCGCTGCCGTAGGATGAGCTCGAGATCAGTCGCACAAAATGAGCCCTTGCCTGGCTTGTCGATGATGGATTCACCCGGCAGCGGTGTCAGCTCCGGGATCAGCTCCCAACCCGGCTCACCGCGCACGAGCACGCGACCACACGGGCCCGGGTCGCCAATTCCAACCTGGCCGGTGCCACCGTCGTCACGACGACGCGAACGCCACCGTTTGTTCGCCGGCAAGTCCGCGAGGTCAGGCCGGTGCCCTTCACGGGTATGCAAGACGTGGTAGCCGAGCGGGCGCAGCTTGGCCAGTAAGCGTTGAATCGGCGCGATGCAGGCGCGGCTATTCGAGATGTCGTAGCCGAGCAGGTCGATATAGCCACCCTTGCCGCAAAAGTCGGTCTGCATGTCGATCACGATCAACGCCGTATTTTCCGGGCGCAAATCGCCGTTGTACGGCCAGGGATACGGGGTAGCGGCGACGTGCGTCATTGTTCTTCTCCTCGGAATTTCTCGGCGCTTTGCCAGTCAGCGAGCCACAGTGAGCTCCGCAGGTTGGTCGGCGGAGGTGCGTGTGGCCGAGCTGCTGAGCACCATGATCAGTAGAGTCAGCGCGTACGGCGCGGCGTTGAACAAATAGTAGCCGGACGTGACACCCACCGCCTGCAACGCAGGACCGAGCGCGCTCGCGCCACCGAACAACAATGACGCGTACAGGCAGCGAATCGGATTCCAACGCGCAAAGATGACGAGCGCGACCGCCATGAGTCCCTGTCCGCTCGACAACCCTTCGTTCCAGCTTCCGGGGTAAAACAAAGACAGAAACGAGCCACCGATGCCAGCGAGGAAGCCGCCCGCCATCGTGGCCAAGGTGCGCACACGGTTCACGTCGTAGCCCATGGCCCTGGCCGCGTCACTGCTCTCACCAACGGTGCGCACGATCAGACCCCAGCGCGTGCGTCGGAGCGCGAAGCTCACCGCGGGCGCAAGCAGCACGCCCAAGATGAAGAGCACATTGACGCGCAGCGCGTCCTCCACTTGCGGCGTGTGGCTCCAAAACCCAAAGGGGATCGCGGGCAAGCGCGGCGCGCTCGGTTGAATCAGCGGTTTACCGAGGAAAAAGGCCAAACCGGAGCCAAACAGCATCAGCCCAATGCCGACCGCGATGTCATTCACACGCGGTCGGCTGCACAGCACTCCATGGACTCCGCCGAGCAGCGCGCCGACCAAACCGGCAGCAAACACGCCCAACCAGGGCGAGCCGCTCAGGTACGACGTGCCATAGCCGACCATCGCGCCCATCACCAGCGTGCCCTCCAGCCCGAGGTTTACCCGACCGCTGCGCTCGGTGATGCACTCACCCAAGCTCACGAAGATGAACGGCGTGCTGACGCGGATCGCGCCCGCCGCGACGGCCAAAGGCACACCCCACGCTCCGAGCTCCGCGGACATTACGCGGCCACCCTCAAGCTCACCGCTTTTGCCGCATTGGCCCGGCGCGCGAAGCTCCAGACGTCGAGTCGACCGTACAGGGTTTCGCTAGCCAGAATGACCATGAACAAGATCCCCTGCAGCACGTTCACGCTGGCATCCGGCAAGTTGAAATTTCGCTGCAGCAGACCGCCGCTCGCGCCGATCCCTCCGAGCAGCAAAGCGACCGGGATCACACCGAGCGGATTCTGGCGCGCCACGAACGCCA